>VAZS01000221.1 GCA_005884855.1 Alphaproteobacteria bacterium
GATTTTTCAGCGTTATCGGCGCGTTCACAGTGCTGGCGTGGTCGTCGGCGTTGCCGGCCGCCGAAATGCGCGGTGTTACAGCAACCGAGATCAAGATCGGCCAGACCATGCCGTATAGCGGGCCTGTCTCGGCATTCGGCGCGCTCGGCAGGGGCGAGGTCGCCTATTTCAAAATGCTTAACGAACGCGGCGGCATCAATGGCCGCAAGGTCACCCTGATCTCGCTGGACGACAGCTATGCCCCGCCGAAAACTGTGGAGCAGACCAGGCGACTGGTGGAGAGCGAGGAGGTCGCGCTGATCTTTTCGTCTATCGGCACCGCCCACAACACCGCGATCGCGAAATATCTGCAGAGCAAGAATATCCCGCAACTGTTCGTGGGCTCAGGCGCCTCGAAATTTGCCGACATCACCCAGTATCCGCAGGCTACATTGGGCGTGCAGGGGCCATTCCGTTACGAGGCGCGGCTTTACGCGCGCCACGCTCTCGGCAAAAACCCGAATGCCAAATTTGCGGTGCTTTCGCAGAACGACGATTTCGGCCGCGATTATTTGCTGGGGTTGAAGGATGTGCTCGGCGACAAATACGATTCACTCGTCACCGCTGCGACCTACGAGGTGCAGGATCCGACCATCGACTCCCAAATCGTCAAGCTAAAGGCCTCTGGCGCCGACGCCCTGGTGATCGCGGCGACACCGAAATTCGCGGCGCAGTCGATCCGCAAGGTTTACGAGATCGGGTGGAGACCCCTGACATTTCTTTCCAACGTCGCGGTCTGGATCAACACGGTGATGGAGCCCGCCGGGGTGGAGGCAGGTGTCGGCATTCTGTCCACCGCCTATATCAAGGACCCCGACGATCCCGCGTGGAAGGACGACGCGGGCGTCAAGGCTTGGCGGGAGTTCATGGTCAAATACGCTCCGGACGCCGATCTGCACGACACCAACTACGTCAATTCCTACAACAGCGCGATGGCGCTGGAGCACGTGCTAAAGGCTTGCGGCGAGGATCTTTCGACCGAAAACATTCTCAAACAGGCCTACGCCATCAAGGATATGGAATTGCCGATGCTGCTGCCCGGCATCAAGGTCAATACCTCACCGACCGATCACGTGCCGGTGGATCAGATGCAGTTCATGCGCTTCAACGGCAAGAGTTGGGAGCGCTTCGGCGAACTGCAGACGGGAAATTGAGCGGCTCGCTTCACTTTGGGTCTGTTATGGAATAACGAGCTGAGGTCGGCTGTCGGTGCTTGATTGGCTCCTTCCGCGTAGCTCATGCAGGATGAAGCCGATTAGCGCCACGATCAGCAACGGCGAAAAACGCCCGGCCACCACGTGGGTAGGTGGACTCAATATCGGCACCATCCAGATGCCTAGGGCGAGAAACCAATCCAATAACCGCCACGTCTTGATATTGGCCGCCAACCACAGTCCCACGGCGGCAGCCAGCAGCGTTGCATCGTAGGCGCCCGAATGCGGAGCGGCCAGAACCGTTGCCGCCAGCAGCACGGCGAGTTGCTTGTCCCTGCTGAGAGTAGAGCGAAACGCGAGATAGGCCACGACCATGCCTCCGGCAATCGCGGCGATTTGCAGAACAGACGCCAGCCGTGGCGGTATTCCCGCGAGAACCGCGCAGGCCCACACGCTGTGTCCCCAGATGCGGCCGTAAGACAACCACTTTGCATCGGTTTCAATGAAATTGTTGATGGCTTGCGGAATCCACCAAAGCCACACGTCAAGCCCGAAGATGATCACGCTGAGGACCACCAATGCGAGAGCAGAACCGGCCGCGGCGAGCAGGGCCTTGTATTGGCGCAATGCTACGAGCGCGACCGGCACGAGCAAGCAAAACTGCGGCTTGAACGAGAGGAGCCCCAGCAAAATCCCTCCCAGGATCGGTTGCAATGGCAGTAACCGCACGCCCGCGATGAGGAGAGCGGCGACCAAAAAAGCGCATTGGCCGTCGACGATGTTGATAGCCGCTGCGGGTGAAATCAGGACGCCGGCGGCGACATAGCGCGAGAGCACGGGGCTGCTCGCGCCCTTGATCAGCGCCGTTGCCAGAAATGCGGCGGTCAGGATTTGAAACGCAACATATGACGCAGCAAAGCCTAGCGGCGCGAACGGCAGCAGCAAGACAAGAAAGCTGGGCGGATAGAACCACGGCCGAAACTCGATCGGTGCGGAAAGCCAATCCTGGAAGGAGCGGTTCAGGAACGCGGTGAAATCGTCGCCGTTCATGATGAGTGACAGGTTGCCCTGCACCGCGGATGTGACTGAGCCATAGAACACCATCCAATCGGTGCCCGGCGCAATATGGTTCGGTCCGATCCAGCCCGGATGGAAAACAGTCGAGGCCAGCACGGCCCAGCCATAGAGAGTCCCGACCAGCGCGGCCGGCAAAGCGGTCACGCGAAGCGAATTCCAGTCCGGTCGCGAAGCGCGGCACCGCTGCGATCTGGGATGGATGCTCAACGGGAAGCTTCCGGTGCGCGCACCGCATTAGGCAGTGGTTGGTCGGTCCGGACATGAACGACGGCGATCTCATCCGCATAGAGCCGCTTCCAGCCCTGCACGTGGTTCAACACTTGTGCGGCCGGCGAATTTGCTGCGAGCAGCGTGGCTTCTATCCGGAAATCCTCGAGCATGCGCAAGAGATCATCCACCTTGCGTCCTTCGACGGCATGGAAGAAATTCATGACGAATTTCTCACCGTAAAGTTCGGCGCGGCCGTCGATGAAGGGCTTGACATCCCTCGCGATCAAATAGCCGCCGAATTGATATGAATTGAAGATCCGCTCGACCTGACGCTGTTCGAGGAGGTCAACCGCCGCGGCTGGCGTTTGCGTCGCCGTAAAGGCAAAATGGTGATGCGTCACGTAGACCGACGTCGACGTCCAGGCCGCGGCGACGATTGTCAATGAAGCAAATACAGTGACGTAAGGTGCCGACCGGATCTCGCCGCCGACGGTGGCTTGGGTCAATTTCCATCGACCAGCGAGTGGCTTCGCGAGAACCAGCGGGACCAGGAACGCGAATGCCTCGATGTTTCTGACATGCGTCAGCGCCATCCAGGTCAAACCCAGCACGAGAACCACGCGCGGCAACGAGACAACGATGCCTGCAGAGAACGCCAGCGCGATGAGTCCGAGCAGGGCAGCCTCGAAGAAGCCGAACGAGCTGAAGTTGGCCGGCGCCCATTCCGATATGAGTGACAGCAGTTCGCCGAGATCCAGAATTCTAGCCGCACCGAACAGCGTATTCCAGCCATATGGTGTGCAGCAGCTCGCAGCCAACGCGCCTATCGCGAAGACGGCCCAGCGGGCGGCGAGCGCAACGCGACGTTCGGGCTCCTCGCTCCAGAGCGCCTCGAGCGCAATCGGCGCGATCAGCGCCAGTCCAAGGACGAAGCCACCATGAAGGTTGGACCAGAGCGCGATGAGCGGCAGCAGCAGCCATGACGGATAAGTGCGACGATCCGCGGCGGCCATCAGCGCGCCGACCCAGGCGACCATGACCGGCAGCGCCAAAATGTGAGGACGCGCCAGAAGATGATGCATCGAGAGCACCAGAGCGAGGATAGCGAGCAGCACGGAACGAGCCGTCTCGAAATGCACATTGAGCAGATGGATGAAAATTGCCGCCGTCACCGCGATCGCGAGCGAAGCCATGATAACGGGGCCGGCCCACCCCAATGACGAATATGGAGCGGCATAAAGCACCTGGGACAGCCAGGAGGTTGAGACCCAGCTTTCACCGAATTTTGTGAGCGAATAGAAATCCGAGTAGGGCACGGCGCGGTGATCGATGATCCATTGCCCGATCTTGATGTGCCAGAACGAGTCGGAGTCCCCCAGTAGGCCGTCGCCGGCTAAAAGGAAGAATAAATACACTCCCGCACCCGCGCAAAGCGGCACCAGCCCTCGCGCAGCGCTGCGAGCGTCCACACCGTTTGCGAAGGAAATAGACATCTGCTTCCTGAATTGGCTGAACGGGCGGAAACGGACTTATCGCGCCAGCATCTCAGCGTTAGCCCGGTCCTCCCGGACGTGGATGACGGCAAGCTTGTCCGCGTACAGCCTCTTCCAGCCCGCCACGTGATCTAGCATCTTGGCCGCGGGTACTGTCGGATTCAGCAGGGTGGCATCGATCCGGTATGTCTCTAGCAGGCGTAGCAAGGTCTCGACATTCTTTCCCTCAACTGCATCGAAATAATCCATCACGAATTTTTCGCCATAGAGTTCGGCGCGACCATCGATGAAAGCCTTGATGTCGCGCGAAATCAAATACCCCCCGATGGGAGCCGTGCTGAATATCCGCTGTGCCCGCCGTTGTTCGAGGACATCAACCGCGGCAACAGGAGTCTGAGCCGTGACAAATGAAAAGGGGTGGTGAGCCACAAAGGTCTTCGTGGATGCCCATCCCGCCGCGGCGATCGCAAGTGCCGCGATTATCGTGATATGATAGGGGGGCTGAATCTCGCCAAAGGGGCGAACGCCAGCTTCGGCTGTCCGCCATTGTTCGGCAATGGGCTTTGCCAGCACAAGCGGCGCCAGGAACGCGAAAACCTCGATGTTTCTGGAATGTGTCAGTGCCATCCAGATCAGACCCAATAGGAGGATGATTCTCGGCGCAGACAATACGAGCCGACGATAGAAGGCGAGCCCGATCAGGCCTAGCAGAGCGGCTTCGAAGAAGCTGATTGAGCTGAAGTCGGCTGGCATCCACTCCCAGATGAGCGACAGCAGCTTGCCGAGACTGAGAATTTTGGTGGCCCCCAACAAAGTGTTCCAGCCATACGGCGTACAGCAGCTCGCCGCCAGGGCGGCAAGCGCGAACAGGGCCCATCGGGCGGCAAGCGCAAAGCGGTGTTTGGGATCACTGCTCCAAACCGCTTCCAGTCCAACCGGTCCAATCAGCGCCAATCCCAGCACGAAGCCGCCGTGCAGATTGGCCCACAGCACCATGAGAGGCAATAAGAGCCACGAGGGATGACTGCGATGATCCGCAGCTACCATCAGTCCGCCGACAAAGGCCAACATGACCGGCAACGCCAACATGTGCGGCCGCGCCAGGAAATGAGTTCCCGACATCAGCAACGCCAGCGTGACAAGCAAAATCGAGCGCGCTGGGTCCAGATATGGATCAAGCAAGTAGATGAAGATCGCGACCGTCACTCCGATCGCGAGCGACGTCAGGATGACCGGACCTGCCCAGTCGAATGCCCCATGAACGGTGGCAAGGAGCACTTGAGAGAGCCAGGAACTCGAGATCCAGGGTTCGCCAAAACGGGTGAACGAATAGACGTCGGTGTAGGGCATGGCGCCATGATCGAGGATCGACTGCCCGATCTTGATCTGCCACAACGAGTCCGAATCCCGTAGCAGGATTTCGCCCGCGGATAAAAAGAACAGATAGGCGCCCGCACCGGCACAGAGCGCTACCAGTCCGGGTGGAGCGCTGCGGAGGTTCACGTTGCTGGTGATCGAAATCGACATCTATTTTTTGGGCTTGGCTGGACAGTCGAAAGGGAGCGTATGGCACCCATGTTCAGCCAGTGGACCCTCGCGCCCTTAAAACTCGGGTAAATTGCGCGGTTGAGCGCCCGAGATATCACGATGTTTGACGAAGAAGAAGTTAACTGAAGTGGCCGGCGAGTCGCAGCGCGAAGCCCGACCAGCCTGTCCGAGCGGCAGAAAAGTCCGGCACGAATTTTCAGACGAGAGCTTCCACTTTAAGCAATCACTTTAGTTCCAATTTACCATGGAGAAAACATGCGGAACCCTCGGCTTGTTTAGCTGACCAAATTAACTACGGCGCAAGTTTCCGATACTAGTTTGGGCCATGTGGTCGCGGCGCTGGGTAGCCGATGAGACCAGATTTTAGTCAGCAGCGTGTTTGGAGCTACAACCTATGAAGAACCTTATTGCACGTTTTCTGAAGGACGAGGCCGGCGCCACCGCGATCGAATACGGTTTGATTGCAGCTGGCATCGCGCTCGCGATCATCGCCGCCGTGCAGGGCGTCGGAAAGTCACTCTCCACCAACTTCAACACGATCTCGACGAGCCTGAAATAGGTCGTCGAGAACGAAATCTGGAAAGAGCCCCGAATAGTTTGGGGCCCTTTTCATTTTGATTACCTGCAGATGGATCCGCGCGAGTTAAACCTTGAAGCCTTCTTCAATCTTGCGCACTCAGTGCATCGAAGAACTGGAACCGCGCTTGGGCGCCCGGGAATTCCGGTCGCTTTACTAGCTCACCGGCAGTGGAAGAGCGCGAAAAAACACGCGCAATTTATACGATCAAATTAACACCGGCGCAACTTTCCGACATTAGATTGGCGATGTGGTCGCGGCGCTGGTTGCCGATGAGACCTGATCTAGTCAGCAGCTTGTTTGGAGCCATACCCTATGAAGAACCTTGTTGCGCGTTTTGTGAAGGACGAGTCCGGCGCCACCGCGATCGAATACGGTCTGATTGCAGCCGGCATTGCACTCGCGATCATCGCCGCTGTGCAGGGCGTCGGAAAACAGATGTCCACCAACTTCAGCACCATCTCGACCAGTCTTAAATAAGCCGGTCTAAACTGAACGCGGAAAAGGGCTTCGAATTGCTCGGAGCCCTTTTTCTTTTCGATGCTAGCGCACCGCGAGGGGCCTGGTTTAAGCCTTCGAACTGAGACCGTAGCGCGCTACCGACGGCGGCAGTTGACGCTGATAGTTACGCTTACCGGCCCGTTTGAACGATTAAATTAACTCCGGCGCAAGTTTCCCGCATTAGTGTAGGCCATGTGGTCGCGGCGCTGGGTAGCCGGTGAGACCAGATTAGTCAGCAGCGTGTTTGGAGCTACAACTTATGAAGAACCTTATTGCACGTTTTGTGAAGGACGAGGCCGGCGCCACCGCGATCGAATACGGTCTGATTGCCGCCGGCATCGCACTCGCGATCATCGCCGCCGTACAGGGCGTCGGAACGTCACTCTCCACCAACTTCAACACGATCTCGACGAGTCTGAAATAAGCTGTCGAGAACTGAAATCTTCCAAAGGGCTCCGAGCTATTCGGGGCCCTTTTCATTTGCATGCGAGAGGTTCGTGAGACCAGTCCGTTTGCTGGCCAATCCCGGCCCGCCAAAAACCGGGGCACCGGAGCGCAGCTTGTGGCGCCGGCGACGAGGACGCCACGATATCCAGAGAGTATTTGCCGAGGTAGAATCGAGATCGCGGCAACTGCGATGACGTGATCGTGCGGTGAACGACGATCGTGACCGCCAGTCTGAACGCGAAAGCGAACAGGCTGCAGCCGCACCAATCTCGACGTGATTATTCGCTGCATCAACAGATGCAACGATCCAAAAGGCTGCGATTAGCCCACGTCACATTTGCGGGTTTTCATTTTTGCGTCTTGTCATTCGGCCTGAATAGTTGTTCAGTTCTTCAATCGATCATCGCAATAAACAATGAACATACTTGCCCTTTCGGCCGAACCAATATGGCCGTTGAGGCGCGTGCTGGGACGAGAAACGCGGCAATGGTCTATCGGCGGACCCACCAGGTTGTGAAACGCCTCGCCGCCCGGCGCAGCACCATTCTATCGGCCGCGCGGGATGCCGCGTCCGAGGGCGGCATGGCCGCGGTGCAGATCGCGCCGGTCGCGGTCCGCGCCAGTGTCGCCGCTGGCACGGTTTATCGTTATTTCCCCTCCAAAGCCGATCTGATTTCCGAATTGATCGCCGAGGTCTCGCGCGATGAACTGGCCGCAATTCGCCGCGCGGCCGACGCCGCACCCGGACCGTCCTCGGCGCTCGCGGCCGCGGTCACGACCGTAGCCGTGCATGTGCTGTCGCAACGCAAGCTCGCATGGGGCATTTTAGCCGAGCCGGTGGACGTGGACATTACCGCCTCGCGGCTCGCAAGCCGACTTGAAATCGCCGGCGAAATCGCACTCAGAATCGACGCCGCGGTCCGCGCCGGGCATCTGCCGGCGCAGGACACCTCGCTCGCGGCCACCGCCCTGTTGGGCGCGCTGCACGAATCCCTGGTCGGCCCGCTGGCGCCGGATCATATCGAAGATGAGGCCAAGCTGCGCGACGCCGTGCAAACAGTGACGCTGCTTGCACTGCGTGCCGTCGGTGTGATGGATGCACGCGCCCGCGGCCTCGTGGTGCAAGCGGTACTCCCTGCGAAGACGCTGGTCGGCGCGTAAAAAACTGGGGCACGACATCGGCTTGACGCAACAATCCGCCGATCTGACGCGTTTGCCGCGGGATAGACGAGCCACTAACGATGCAAGGAGCGAGCTATGACCATGACATCTGGATCGGCAAAATGGCAAGGCGGTATCAAGGACGGCAAGGGCGCGATCTCGACCAAGAGCGGCGCGCTAAAGGATTACCCCTATGGCTTCGCGAGCCGCTTCGAAGGTAAGCCGGGATCGAACCCGGAAGAGCTGATCGGGGCGGCGCACGCCGCCTGTTTCACCATGGCGCTATCATTGATCCTCGGCGAGGCCAAGCTCACCGCGGACCAGATGGAGACCAAGGCCGACGTCACGCTCGAGAAGCAGGGTGAGGGTTTTGCCATCACCTCCGTGCACCTCGCGCTGTCCGCGAAGGTTCCGGGCGCGGACAAGGCGAAATTCGAGGAGTTGGCGGCCAAGGCAAAGGCTGGCTGTCCGGTGTCGAAACTTTTTAACACCAACATTACGCTGGACGCCAAGTTGCTGAGCTGAGCGGCAGCCGGCTCACATATCGGCGTCGCCAGCCGGGCCGACCGAGGCGATGCGCAGCATGTTGGTGGTGCCGGGAGTACCGAGCGGCACGCCCGCGACGATGATGACGCGCTGGCCCGCCTTGGCGAACCCGTCTCGAAACGCGATCGAGCCGGCGCGGCTCACCATGTCGTCCAGATCCTTGGCATCTTCCGCCACCACACAGTGCACGCCCCAGACGGCGGACAGCTTGCGCCCGGTAGCTAGATTTGGTGTGATCGCCACCACAGGCGGCTTCGGCCGCTCGCGTGCGACCCGCAGCGCGGTCGATCCCGAACTGGTCCAGCAAATGATCGCGGAGAGATCGAGGGTCTCTGCAATCTGCCTCGCCGCGTCGGCAATCGCATCGCCCACCGTCGGCTCCGGTTCGGCGCGCTGTGCATTGAGCACGCCGCGATAGGTCGGGTCCCGCTCCACTTCCTCGCCGATGCGGTTCATGGTCGAGACCGCCTCGATGGGAAATTTGCCTGCCGCCGATTCCGCCGATAGCATGATGGCGTCTGCCCCTTCATAGACTGCTGTCGCGACGTCGGAAACTTCGGCACGGGTCGGCACCGGGCTCTGGATCATCGACTCCAGCATTTGCGTGGCGATCACAACCGGCTTGCCGGCGCGCCGCGCCAGCCGCGTCATCTGCTTCTGTAAGCTGGGTACCCGCTCGAGCGGCAATTCGACACCGAGATCGCCGCGCGCCACCATCAATGCGTCGGACGCCTCGATGATTTCGGCAAGCCGGTCGATCGCCTGCGGTTTTTCGATCTTGGCCATCACAGCGGCGCGACCGCGGATCATCTTCTTGGCTTCGTTGACATCCTCGGCGCGCTGCACGAACGAGAGCGCGACCCAGTCGATCCCCGTCACTAATGCGGCTTCCAGATCGGCCCGGTCTTTCGGGGTCATCGCGGAAACCGGCAGGTCGGTATCGGGCAGGCTGACGCCCTTGCGGTCCGACATCTTGCCGCCGATCACGACACGGGTGACCGCGCGCTCCGGCGAAGTATCCTCGGCGATCAGCCGCACCTTGCCGTCATCGAGCAGGAGCGCGTGACCCGGCCGGAGCGCGGCGAGAATTTCTGGATGCGGAAGCTGGACGCGAGTGTTGTCGCCCGGTGTTTTGTCGGAATCGAGCACAAAGCGTTCGCCGTTCTTGAGCTGGATCGAGCCTTCGCCAAACGAGCCCAAGCGAAGTTTTGGGCCTTGCAGATCGACCAGAATGCCGATCGGGCGGCCATAACTGCTCTCGACGTTGCGGATGGTCTTGACCAGCTCCCTCATCTTGTCGTGGGAGGTGTGGCTCATATTGATGCGAAAGACGTCGGCGCCGGCTTCGAACAAGCGGCGGATCATGGGACTGTCGGAAGAGGCAGGACCCAGCGTTGCGAGAATTTTGATGCGTCGCAGGCGTCTCATGGCTTCGTCCCGGGCGTTGCGGCTGGCGGCAGACCAGACGCACCCGGAGCCGTTCCGCCTGGCGAATTGGGCATGCCAGGAAGGTTTCCGGGCCCGCCGGGACCGACCGTTCCCGGGATACCCGGTAGCCGCTGCGCGGGCTGCTGTTCGTTGGATTCGGTCAGTTGCACGGTCCAGGCACGCTGCTCTCCGGTATCGACCTCGAAGAATCCGGTGCGATCGAAACCGCGTGCGAGGCAGTTCTCGGTACCCTTAATGGTGAATTCCTTGTCGCGCGAACACATGAAGGCTTGGCCCGACCACTCACCGCCGCGGTCGTAATCCAGCGCGTAGATGTAATAGTAGCGTGCGACGAGCGTCCCGCGCAGCAGGGTTTCGCAGGTCCGCGAAGACACGTTCCACCACCCCTCGGTGGTCCAGCCCTCGGCATCCTTGTAGCCGAGCGCTATGCCGACGCGGCTCGAGGTGTTGTTGCAGAGGCGAAAATCCGCCGCAGCCGGAGCGATCCAGAGGCACAGGAACAGTGTCGCCAGCCCCGGCATCAAACCGGCGGTGGAGCGTTCGGTACATCGATTAGGGCGATGGGAATTCGTTGGGATCATTCAGTTGAAGCTATAATCAAATCATTGACGATTTCGCGTGAGGTGGCCGGCACTGTCAACGGCGAAGGCGGGCATTTTCGGGCAATGGGCCGCGAAACGCCGATTGCCGGTGTCTGTTTGCGCTGCGATATGGCAAAATCTGTGACGACGCCCAGTTAATATATCCTCAAGCATAAACAAACAGAGAGACTGCGGCCATGACGATTGACGACAGAACCAGAACGGAACTCGAAGCCGCCGCCTTCAGGCGCCTGATCGAACATCTGCGCTCTCGCAACGATGTGCAGAATATCGAGCTGATGAACCTCGCGGGTTTCTGCCGCAACTGCCTGTCCAACTGGCTCAAGGAAGCCGCCGAGGCAAGGGGGGCGGAGATGAGCAGAGACGAAAGCCGCGAGATTGTCTACGGCATGCCCTACGAGACCTGGAAGGCGACCCATCAGGGCTCCGCCAGCGCAGAGCAGCTTGCGGCGATGAAAAAGGCCCAGAGCGGGCATTGATTCTCTCGCCACAAGTTCATGTTCTCCTCCTGATGAGGAGTGCGCTGTTCTGCGAGCGTCTCGAAGCGTGAGAAAGTCCGACACGGCGCAAATGCGCCTCCTTACCATCAGGAATTTTTCTCCTGTGGGCGCGCTGTGGATGAGCGCGATGTCGGCTTGACGCAAGGCGTCGCACTCTTGAGGGTCATTTCGGGTTGCGGTGCGTGAGGAAGCGCGCGGCGCTTCCATTTCACCTCAAGCTTCAGTTCCATTCAGGAGTACCCGATGGCCACCTCTGCCGCCGCCGTGAAGGAAGCGCCCGCGACCAAGTTCGCTAAAGACCAGCTCAAGGCCATCATCGAGCGCATCGAGCGGCTGGAAGAGGAAAAGAAAACGATCTCCGACGATATCCGAGACGTGTACGCGGAAGCCAAGGGCAACGGCTTCGACGTCCAGGCGCTGCGCAGTATCATTAGGCTGCGCAAGCAAGACGCCAATGAGCGCGCCGAGCAGGAAACTATCCTGGAAACCTATATGCAGGCACTGGGAATGTTGTGAGGCGGACTGTGGTGAGGAGGTAGCCAGCCGCGCAGATCCGAACTTTGCGCTCAGCGCACCCACGAAGTCCGCGACTCAAGCGATTGCGTTGCAAGCTTCGCAGTGGCTGATCCGGTGAAGCGGTCGCTGAGCATTCCCATCTGCGGATCGTCGGAGAAAGCCATGACGAGCGCAGCTTGCGGCTTGATGAAGTGCATGCGCATCAAGCTCATGTCGGCGTTGCCGAGCACGGTTGCGTTCATGGACGTGCTTGCACTCGGCGCCAGCATCATGACCCGCATCCAGACATCGTTGCCGCGAGAGGCGGCGAGCCGAGCCGAGGTCGCAACCGGGTTGCCCTGGGACTGCGGTCCCTTGGCAACGACGCTATCGATCGTGCTGGCGGCCGCCGGACTGCGCTGAGCCGAGCTGGCCCGGAAGCCTCGCGGGATCGGCGCACCGGCCGCAACGACGTTTGGACGATCGACCGGCGAGGACGAAGCGGGTGCGTAAGCCAGCGCGTCCAGAGCGGAAACGCTCGCGGTCGGCTGCGGGTCGGCGGAGGCCAGCGCCTGACGGGCCCCAATAGCGGCGACCTGTGCCGGCGTTGCCTGGTTCGGGGCGATGGCGTCGCCCCAAAAGCCGCGGGCATTGATGATGTCAGCGGGCGTCTGCGGTTTCGGCTCGCTCTTCTGGTCCGAAGCGGATTGCTTGGCCTTTGCCGACGGGACGATCTGGGCGTCAGCGGAGGCGAGCTGGACTGTAGCTGCCGCAGCCGGCTTTGCGCGTGGCATCGGTACGGGTTCGGCGGACTTGGCGGGAGCTGCCGGAGCGGTGCTGTCTGCAATCGCGCTTGCGCCCTCGTCTTCATCGTCGTTCGATTTGCTCCTGAACAAAGCGGCGAACAGGCCCAGTTTGCCGATCGGCGAGGCACCGTCACCGCTATCCCGCTTTTCAATGTCGGCGCGCGCCAATTCATATCCATTCAGCGGATTGCCGTCGGAGGGGATATGCACCGTCCGTCCATCAGGGAACACGCGGGCGAGTTGGTCGTGGCTCATGCGCGGCCAGTGACGGATGCTGCCGGTATCGAGATGGACAAAGGGCGACCCCGACGTCGGGTAGAACCCGACGCCGCCACGCTGCAGGCGCAGCCCGGCGGATCGGATCTGCTCAAGCGGCACATCGGGAATGAAGAAATCCATGGCGTGGCCGAGCATGTGCTGGCTGAAGCGCGCCACTCCTGAAGAGCGGCGGCGGAGCATGGAATTGGTGGCGGGGGATCGGTACGAGGAGATGATCTGGATCGGCTTCTTGCCATCGACGTCGCGGTTGACTTCCCAAAGGATGTCGAAGAGGTGACGATCCATCGTGGTCTGTTCCTGGCTGCGCCAGTCTCGAAGGTAATGATCGAGCTGCTTCAGCGCCTCTTCGTCATAGCGCCCCTCGCGCTTGAAAGTGACGGTGAGGTCTTCATCGGAGTGGGTGTGGTGGAATGAAAGGGTGCGGGTCTCGTTCAGCGCAGTGGCATCGTGGACCGAGCCGGCTCCCGTCAAGAGCAACAAGCACGTCAGGCCGAGATGAGACCCAGCCTTGGATGACAACACGGAATTGAATTGGCGTGCGAGACCAGTCAGCAAAACGAGCCCACCCCACAGGACGAGTTATCAACGCACTCTTCCGCTACCCCGCGCGGCGGAAGAGGGTTAATGCAATCTTAACGCGGGCGGGTTAATTCGGTATTAATCCCACCCCCCAAGTCAAACGAGCTAACCCGTCGAGTATGGCAAAAAAGTGCCCTGGTTAAATCCGGCAGGGGGATAGCGAAGGGCAGGCGCCGGGCCGCGCGCCAAGTCATTGGCTACGCATTGGAATTCAGTCGAGCCGCTTGATAGAACGATCAGCGGGTGATTATTCGCCGTGGCGGTTGCCGGCGCCCCGGTATGGAGGCGGGCGGTATCGGCGGCCCGAACAGCCGCTCGAAGAACGAGGGCCCGGAAGAGTACGACGGGCCGTAATAGACATTATCGCTGGCGAAGTTTACGCCGGCCGGCAGATTGCCGGTCGGACGCGAATAACTCGGCTGAGAATGCGCGACGACGTTTTCCAGATCCTTGGCTCTGGTATTGCGCAGCAGCGCAACCATCGCTGCGTCGCGGCCATAAACATCCTTGCGCAATTGCAGCTTGCCGGCCTCGTCCACGAACGCCGTCTGGTAGGTGATATTAACCGGGATCGGCGTCGGGAATTTCAGGTCGATCTCGCTGTGCCCATACATGCTTCGGATCTTCTCCGGCGTGTAGCGCTCGTTCGACATGGTAATGTTGAGCAGCGTCGCCGCATACTGGTCCGGATTCTGCACCCGCATGCAGCCGTGACTGAAGGCGCGCTCTTCCTTGGCGAACAAATTCTTGTCGGGCGTATCGTGCTGATAAACCAGGAACTTGTTTGGAAAATTGAAACGGATGCGCCCGAGCGCATTGGCGTCGCCCGGCGGCTGCGAAATATGGATGCTACCGTCGCTGGCGCGTTCAAGTCTCAGTCCCATGCGCTGTAGCACGGTGGGATCCTGCTCAAGCGCCGGCAGGTATTCGTTGTAGATGATCGATGGCGGCACGTTCCAGGTCGGATTGACCGTGATGAACTTCATCGTCTCGGTCAAAAGCGGCGTGGCGTGAATTCCAGGTTTGCCGGTGACCACCCTGGTATTCCAGACCTGCGCGCCGTTGTGCATCACCTTGAGCGTGTAGTCGGGGACGTTGAGAATGACGTAGGCATTACCGAGCGAGGCCGCGCCGAGCTGGCGCGGCAACCAGCGCCAGCGTTCCATATTGACGATCACGGTATCGATCTGGCGGTCGCGCTTCGGGCTGTTGAGCGCCCTGACGGTGCGATCGTCCAAAATGCCGGTGGGTTTGAGTTCGGCAGCTTCCTGGAATTTACGGACCGCCTCCGCGACCCTGGAGTCGTAATGGGTGCTGTCGGCATTTTCCGTAATGCCGAGCTTGGCCCGCACCTGCGGCACACGCGGATCTTCTATCGCGGCCACACTCTCTTTCTTGCCGCGCGCCGGTATGAAATTGAGCGCCGGACCTTCCGCGATCTGAATGACCGGTCCACCTCCCTGACCGCGCAACTCGGCCAGCTTGGCCTTTAGTTCGCGATAGAGCTTGTGGGGCGGGTTGTAGCCATCGAGCGCCGCCGAGGCATCCTTGGCGGTCGTGACGTTGGTCAGCACTTCATTGGGATCGGTCGGATGCTCCGGATATTGGATATCCCCGCTCACCTGCGACCAGTGCATCCGGCCGCTCTGCGCTTGCCGAGCGTAATCCAGCATGCTGGCGGTCAATTTCAGATCGGCTTCCGCAAGCACGTCGGGATTGCCGCTATTGAAGTCCGGCACCGGATAATCGGACGCGTTCAATCCCTCGGAAGCGCCATCCTTCAGCCTCGCAATCACGCCCTTGCCGTTCTGTGTCAGCGTTCCGCCTTGCGTCCATAGCGGCGCAAATTCGCGAGCGCCGTAGAACCTCTCGACGGCGGCTCGCTCGGCTTTGCGATCGAAATAGCGCACGGATTTCGCGCCAAGCATGTCGCGCAGCTTGTCGGCAATCGGCTGGTCCGCCGGCGGGACATTGCTGGCAGCCTTGGGCGATTCCTTCTCCTCCTTTGGCGTTTCCTTGGCCTGCTCCCTGGCAGGCTCTGCAGCCGGCATCGCCGCCTTTGCAGGTAAAGTGCCCGCGTCGGCGGGAGCACTGGTGACCACGTCGGATGGCTTGCTGGCCGCCGCCTTCTCCGCCGAAGTGGCCGTCTCGGCGGCAGCGGGATTAGGGTCTGCTTTGAAGTCCTTGATGCTCGGGGGCGGGAGATTCACCGGTTCGGGACGCGGGATTGCCGCATCGATCGCGAGTTCTGCAGCGCTGTTGCGCACTGGATCGCCCTGGGCCAATGCCGAACTCGCCGAGACCGCCAGCAAGGTCGCTGCGACGCTCATCAGCAAGCGGTCAAATCCAGCACGGTTATTCGAACAGTCCCGCATCGTCACACACACCCCTTGGGCGAAACTGCCCCGGCAAGGAACAGCTCCTGGTTTCGTCCGTAGCTTACGCCGAAGCGCCGGTATCACTGGTTTTCAAGCAGCATTCACTCAACGTTTGCAACCAACGTTTGTTCTTTCTGTGTTTGATACGCCTGCACGCGAGGGATTCCTACGCAGACGATTTATATGGATGGCCCGATGGGGCCAGCGCCATGCTGGGCGCCTTAACGCAAACTGACTTCAAAGCACCCGATTTGCAACGGATTGCGCGCTTTTGCCACGGGCTTCTGCTTTTGTCTGTCACCGCGAAGCAACGGTTCAAAGCTTCTGCAACCTCTGATGTCACGACCATGTTCAATTCCTCGCTAGCGCACGTCCGCTGCGCCACCAGCCGATGGATCACCGGCAGCCGCGCCTTCGTCGAGCTTGCGATAAAGCGTTGATCGACCGATTTTCAAGCGCCGTGCTACTTCCGACATCTGCCCGCGATAATGCGATATCGCGAAGCGGATGATTTCGCTCTCCAGTTCTTCCAAAGCCCGTATTTCTCCGGCATTCGTGAGCATCACCAGCGTTCCCGCTGACGGTTGGGGCACGATAGGTATGTCACTACCAGAGATCATGGCCGGCACTGTTGAATGAAAGGCCGGAGCGACGATCAGCGGTTCGCTGTGCTCGCTGTTGGTCGGTGTCGCCGCCGATTGCCCGGCCACTTGCAGAAAATCCTCCAGTCCAAGCTGGTCATGATCGCTCATCACCACGGCTCGATACACGGCGTTTTCGAGCTGCCGGATATTTCCGGGCCATTCAAGCTGCGACAGGTGAGCCATCGCCTCGCCGCTGATGCCAGTGATCGGGCGGTTTTCTTCCGCGCAGAACCTCGCCAGAAAATGCCGCAGCAGATGCGGGATGTCTTCGCGGCGCATCCGCAGCGGCGGAATGGTCAGTGGCAGCACGTGAAGGCGATAGAACAGGTCTTCGCGAAAATGCCCGCTTTTGACTCGGTCGAGCAGCTTGCGGTTGGTCGCGGAGATGATGCGGACGTCGACTTTCACCGGCTTGCGTCCGCCGACCGCCTCAACAGCGCCTTCCTGAAGTGCACGAAGAAGCTTCACCTGCGCCGCTAGCGGCAATTCGCTGATTTCGTCGAGAAACAGCGTGCCTCCGGATGCTTCGACGAATTTACCGGTGTGGCGGTCGGTGGCGCCGGTAAAGGCGCCCTTCTCATGCCCGAACAGGATTGATTCCACCAGATTGTCGGGAATCGCGCCGCAGT
>VAZS01000432.1 GCA_005884855.1 Alphaproteobacteria bacterium
CCGCCATAGAAACACGGTGCGCACGATGTGCAACATGTCCTTCGGCAACACGATTCGACCATCGCGATAGATATCGGGATTTGTGAGATCGACCGATAACCCGGAATTGTCGTCACGCAGGTTGGAGCCAAGCAGCAGCGGTTGCACTTCGTCCAGCACAAGTTCGAGCCGGGCGAGATAGCGCGTATCTCCATTGAACAAGCCGTCCGGCCCACCGGCGGACGCGCCTATGTCGCCATGACTGTCGAGCACGATGAAGGTGTCGTCGTGCTTGAGCGAGCGCCGCGGCCTTGCCGCCGGCCCGGTCATCGGAATGTAGAACGGAGATTCCTGCGTCTGTTCGACGGCTCGCGCGGCCGTAATCTTCGTAACAAGTTCGGCTGCCATGTGACCTCGGTTCCCCCCAGCCCTGAGATAAACGTGGACTCGATATTCAGCCGAAACGTCAGGCCGCGTGTTTCGCCAGGCGGCTCATTTCTTGGGTCACCAGCTCGCGGTACGGACCATGGCCCTGCATCAGGCGGTCCGGCGGGCCGTCTTCGATAATCTTACCGCCTTTTAGGACCACAACCCGATCGAAATTGCGCAAGGTGGCAAGACGATGAGCGATCGCAATAACGGTGCGCCCGCGCATTAGCCGACCGAGCGCTTCGCGTATCGCTTCCTCGGATTCGCTGTCGAGCGCGGCAGTGGCCTCATCCAACAGCAGAATCGGCGCATCCTTCAGGAACGCGCGCGCAATGGCGATGCGCTGGCGCTGCCCGCCCGAGAGCTTCACCCCGCGTTCGCCGACCACGGTGGCCAGTCCTTCCGGCAGCATGTCGACAAAGTCGCAGCGAGCCGCGATGGCCGCCCGCAGTACCTCACCGTCGGTCGCGTTAGGCCGGCCATAACGGATATTTTCGAGAATCGACCGCTGGAACAGCGAAATATCCTGCGGCACCACCGAGATCGCCTGGCGCAGGCTTTGCTGCGTGACTTTTGCGATGTCCTGGCCATCGATCATGATGCTGCCCTGCTGGACGTCATAAAACCGCTGCAGCAGCACAAAAACGGTGGACTTGCCGCCGCCGGACTGTCCGACCAGACCGACCCTCTGACCCGGCTGGAGACGAAGGCTGAATTTGTCGAACACCTTAACTCCACCGGGATAGCGGAACGAAATATTGTTGAAGGCGATCGCCGCACCGCTCTTGACCAGCGCCTCGGCTTCCGGATGGTCGCGCAATTCGTGTGGCAACAACAGAGTGGCAATCGCTTCGGTCAAACGCGCGACATGCTGGGTGACGTCGACCAGCGCCACCGCAAGATCGCGCGTCGCACTCAAAATGGAAAGGCCCAAGGTACAAACCAGCACCACGTCACCGGTGGTGGCATCACCGCGCTGCCAAAGCGTGATAGCCCAGGCCAGTAGCGCGATTGTCAGCAAAACCGTTATCCCGGCATGCATGATCCGCAGCTTCTCTAGATAGCGCAAGCTGCGCCCCCGGGCAGTTAGTTCCCGGGCAACCGTCGCGTCGAAGCGGTCGTGCTCGTGATTCAGTCCACAAAACGCCCGCACCAATGGCATGTTGTTGATGACATCGACCATTTCCCCGTCCACCGCGGCGGCCTTGTCGGCGAAGTCGTCATGCAGTGGCCTGCCCGCGGCGGCCAGGCGAAACATTGCGGTTACCATTGCCCCGGCGATAACGACCAGACCGGCCGCCATCGGCAGGCTTACGGTTCCGATCAACACGATCGCGGCGATTGTCGCCATGCACGGGGGCAACACGTTCCAGACGAACATGTTTTCGACGGTAAAGACCGCGTTTGACGTCGCGGTAATCCGGCTGGTCAGCATTCCCGGCAGCCGATCGGAAAAATAGCTTGGGGCGTGACCTGTCAGATGCCGGAATATGTCGCGACGCAAGTCCCCGGTCACTCCCACGAACGTAAAGCTCGCTGTCCAACTGGCGATCCGCCACAGAAAATTGTCCGCGGCGATCAACGACATGAGCAGGACGAATGCCAGCCATACAGTGCCTGCGCGGTCCGGGCCGGCGGACAAGCCATCCACCAGATACTTCACCCCGTATTGCGTCCCGACCGAGCAGGCAACTGCCAAGAAAACCGAGGAAATGATGATGACGTGCGCTGCGCGGCGCTGGCGCAAGTACCGCAGCACGAACGAAAGAGGACGGTGAGCGTATCCAGAAAGATTATCCATGTGGCTGTAAAACCCCCTGAGGTGAAAGAGCCGTTATCTCGAAGCCCTCGGTGGGATCGAATGCTGTAGACGGCTCCGTGGTTCCCGCCGGGCTGCCATCACTGTGCAACAATCCTGCAGCATTGATGGTTAGACAAATCTGATCGAGCGCGATGACATGAGCAAGACATGATGGAAGAACGACGCGTGTGCGGGGAACTTCGCAGATGCGGAAACGTTCCCCTCATCGTCGTGGGTCTGCCAGCTGGGGGCGGGCTCGCCTTCATACATGAGCACAAGGAGACGGTGAAATGCGCATCGCGCAGGTTGCCCCACTGACGGAGGCTGTTCCCCCCCGGCTCTATGGCGGCACCGAACGGGTGGTACATTGGTTGACTGAGGAACTGGTGGCGCTGGGCAACGATGTCACGTTATTTGCAAGCGGCGATTCCCGGACTTCCGCGAAACTTGATGCGACTTGGCCGAAGGCGCTACGGCTTGATGGAGCGGTCAAGGATCCCAACGCGCTACATATGGTGATGCTCGAGCGGGTGCGGCAGAAATGTGACGACGAACAATTCGACCTGCTGCACTTTCATCTCGATTACTATCCATTCTCGTTGTTCTCCCGCCAGCCGACCCCTTTTGTGACCACCCTGCACGGCCGGCTCGACCTGCCCGAGCACCAACCGGTGTTCACGACTTTCTCTTCGGTTCCGGTGATTTCAATCTCCGACGCCCAGCGGCGTCCGGTCCCTCACGGAAACTGGATACGCACGATCCACCACGGCTTGCCGGAAAATTTGCTGACGCCGCAACCTGTGAGACCCGGATATCTCGCCGTGCTGGGGCGGATTGCGCCGGAGAAGGGGGTGGATCGCGCCATCAGGGTTGCCGCCCGATGCGGCATTCCGCTCAAGATCGCGGCCAAAGTTGATCGCGCCGATCAGGACTATTATGACGAAATGATCCGCCCGATGATCGAGGGCAGCGCGCTTTTCGAATATGTCGGCGAGATCAATGACTCCGAGAAACCCGATTTTCTGAGCGGCGCGCTGGCTTTGCTGGTCCCGATCGACTGGCCGGAACCGTTCGGCCTCGTCATGATCGAAGCCATGGCATGCGGCACGCCGGTCATCGCATACAACCGCGGCTCGGTGCCTGAGATTGTCGAGGACGGCTTGACGGGCTTTGTCGTTGAGAATGAAAATGGAGCGGTTACCGCGGTTGATCGCCTCCCACAGTTGAGCAGGCATGCGGTCCGACAACGGTTCGAGTCCCACTTCACCGCCCGGCGCATGGCTCTGGATTATCTTGCCGTCTATCGCAGCCTCATGGCGGCGGCAGAGCCGCCGATGAAGCTGGTGAGCAGCGCCGAATAGGAGCCGAGCACAGGCAGGCTCGGTCTCATACCCGCGAAGGCGGGGTATCCAATCCAGTACGCTGCGGCGTGCGATTGATCATCAGTGCCTGTGGAATACTGTCATCATCCGCTTTCGCGGATGATGACAACGGAATGTGTCGCAACCGATTTTCAAACAGCCGATCGCATTCTCGCGGCGAAGTAAGCACACGAGGTAGTCACCACAGGTTCACCAGAACTACCCGGCATTCCCGCACGCAATGGTTTTAACGGTTTCCTTCGGGCTCTCCCCGGTGATCGGGCTTTTTTGTCACCGTCGCCTGCGTGATGAAACGCAAACTTGACGCCAGCGTCGAGGCGTCAGGACCACACGACTTCGCCGTCCGCGTCAGCGCCATTCGTCAAAAGCACCAACCGCGTCCACCGCATCCCGTCCCGCGTTCGTGACGATCGCGAGCCGCCCCTCGTTGGGACGAGACGGCGCGGTTATAATTTTGATTTGGGTCAGATCGGAAGCGGAATGTTTTTTGAAATGGGACTGGACAGCCCAAATCACGTTGATCCGGTTCAACAAATTCGGCCATGCGCGCAGCTGGCTTACCCCGGGTGGAGCGAACCCCGACCCGGGTCAGACGGCGGATTTAGCCGTCATTGGGAGCCAACGGGTTGCGCGAAGCGCGCCCGATTACAGCCTCCGCGAATCAACCCATGCCTCCGCGAAGCAATCGATTGCAATCCGAACGACCTCACCCCATTCGGTGCAAGGCGCAGAGCTTGTTGCCGTCAATATCACGCAAATAGGCGAGATAGAGCTTCCCCGCAGGGCCTTCCCGCACACCCGGTGGGTCTTCGCAGGTTCTTCCGCCGTTTGCGATGCCGATCGCATGCCAAGCGTCAGCTTGCTCAGCCGAACTGGCGGCAAAGCCGACCGTGCCGCCATTGGCCGCGGTCGCCGGTTCGCCATCGATCGGCTTGGATACTGAAAAGACGCCGGTCGCAGTTCGATAGAAAATGCGATGGCGGTCCACCCTTCCAGGCGGAACGCCGAGCGTCCCAAGCAAAGCGTCATAGAACGACTTGGCCTTGTCCAGGTCGTTGGTGCCGATCATAACATGCGAAAACATTCTGCAGTTCCTTCCAATGTGGAGAGCGCCTCCTCACCATGAGGATGAGCCTAACTCACCACCACCCGCCTTGGCTCGACGATCTCGAACATGCGCGGGAATTCGTCCATTAGCCCCATCAACTCGGCAAGGCGCATCGCATCGCCGGTGAATTTGATCTTGCCGCTCGCGATCGCTTCCGGAAAACTCGTCTGCTTCGCGATCGCCTCATCGAGGATCGAGCGTGACAGCGTAAAGCTGGCGTCTGCCTTAGCGTCTTGCGCGCCTTCAAGATAGGTCAGCGCGCAATTCTCCAGCGTCAGCACGAATTTCTCTTTGGTATCGGTAAAACTCCAGTTGAGCACGATGTGCTTGCCTTCGGCCTTTGGCCCGTTCAGCCTGACGCCGAGCACGTCCCACAACT
>VAZS01000251.1 GCA_005884855.1 Alphaproteobacteria bacterium
CGACAGAAACCTGATCGCCTTCATTGAGCCAGCGATCCGGCGCGAAATCACGCACGCCGGTCATGCCGAAGCGGGCTCCGCTCGTCACCACGCCGTCGAGCAGGAACTTATCGTCGATATGCGGCCCTTCAATCGGCACCCTCAGCGCATCGCGCAGATCGGCGGCGCCACCGACATGGTCGATATGGCCGTGCGTCAGCCAGATCTTCTCCACTGCGACTTTGGTTTGCTTGATCGCAGCCTGAATTTTTGGAACGTCGCCGCCGGGGTCGATCACCGCGGCCTTTTTGGTGGCTTCGCACCAGATCAACGTGCAGTTCTGCTCAAATAGCGTCACCGGTACGATGGCTGCACCGGCTCTTGCTTTGGTTTCGCCTTGCTGGGTCATGCCAGCACAATGCCGATTTTTCACAACCAGCCAAGTGAAAGATTTGCGCTTTTGTCGGGGACCGAGCCTTTGGCGATAGCTGCCATGTGTTCGACGCAAGCAAGCCGGAAACAGTGCGAGCACACTTCCAGTTGGAAAACACCGCCTTCGTTCCTCGGCCGCGCCGAACTCCCGAAGTCGACGGAACCGCCCCGCGATTTTCTCGGCTGAACCGGTTTGACAGTAGCGCGTTACCCTGCGCAAGCGCCATCCGGAAAATGATTTCGAAATGAAGCAGGTCGGCGAATTCTGGTGGCGGCAAGGTGTCTTCTACCAGATCTATCCGCGCTCGTTCCAGGATTCCAACGATGATGGCGTCGGCGACATTCGGGGCGTCATCGATCGGCTTCCCTATTTACAGGCGCTCGGGATCGACGCGATCTGGCTCTCGCCGATCTTTCCGTCGCCGATGGCTGATTTCGGCTACGATATCGCTGACTATACCGGCATCGACCCGCTGTTTGGCAACATGGCCGACTTCGAGGCGCTCGTCGCAGCCGCGCATGAGAGCGGACTGAAACTTATCCTCGACCTGGTGCCCAATCATACTTCCGACCAGCATCCCTGGTTCATCGAAAGCCGCAGCTCGCGAGATAACCCGAAGCGCAATTGGTATATCTGGCATGAGCCGTCGGCGGACGGCGGGCCCCCGAACAATTGGTTGTCTGAATTCGGCGGCAGCGCCTGGGAGTACGACGCCGCTACACGGCAGTATTATTATCATGCGTTTCTCGCCAAACAGCCGGATCTGAATTGGCGTAATCCCGAAGTGCACCAGGCTATCCACGACGTGATGCGCTTTTGGCTCGGGAAGGGAGTCGACGGTTTTCGCGTGGATGTGATCTGGCACCTGATCAAGGATGCAAACTTTCGCGATAACCCGCCCAATCCCGATTTTCGTGAAGGCTTGCCCCCGAGCGAGAAACTGCTGCCGCTGCACACCGCCGATCAGGCTGAAGTCCACGATGCCATCGCCGGGATGCGACACGTGGTCGACGAATTCCCCTCGCGGGTATTGATTGGCGAAATCTATCTTCCGCCTGAACGCCTGGCTTCCTATTACGGCAGGGATCTCGGGGGCGCGCATCTGCCGTTCAATTTCGCGTTGCTGTCGGCTCCGTGGAACGCGCGAGCGCTCGAGAAGATCATCCACGATTACGAAGCGGTGCTTCCGACGGGGGCGTGGCCGAATTGGGTGTTGGGCAACCATGATCGTCCACGGGTCGCGAGCCGGGTCGGAATGGAACAGGCGCGAATCGCCGCGATGCTGTTACTGACCTTGCGGGGAACGCCGACGCTCTACTACGGCGATGAAATAGGGATGCATCAGGTGGCGATCGCCCCCGATCAGGTGCGCGATCCCTTTGAGAAGAATGTTCCGGGCATCGGGGTCGGACGGGACGGCTGTCGCACGCCGATGCAATGGGACGCGACACGATATGCGGGGTTTTCGAGATCAACCCCTTGGCTGCCGTTGCCGGACGACTTCCGCCGCGAAAACGTCGTCAATCTCGAAGCGGATGCACGGTCGATTCTCAACCTCTACAAGGCGCTCATCAACTTGCGGAGGAAGCTGCCGCAGCTGACAGATGGCGTCTATGTGCCGATCGCGGCGCAGGGGGATTTGCTGCTCTACCGTCGGCAGAGCAATGACAGCTCGGCGTTGATCGCGCTTAATCTCGGTGATGAACCGGTTTCGATTGCGTCGGAAGCCGCGGGACTGAGCGGCGAAATTCTGCTTTCAACTTTCCTGGACAGGCAGGGTGAGAAGGTGCGAGGCGCGCTCGACCTGCGCGGCAATGAGGGCGTGATTATCGGCACAGCCGGCGCTCAGGTGGGATGACCGGCATTGCGCTTGCCTTTGATCTTGTCCTTGTTCTCGGCATGGTCGTCGATGTCGCTCCGCTTCAGCAGATAATCGAGGCCTCCGATCCGAAACCAACGATAGCCGTAGGCTTCGAGCACCAGCGTGTGCTTGCCGTGCTCATCGGAATGGCTGTGATTTTCCGCCAGTAGATTGACCAGAAGTTTGCCGGCCTTCCCGGTAAGGCCAACCGCAAACGAGACTTCCCGCGGCTTCTCATCAAGATTGTGCACGAACAGCACCGAATTGTTGCGCCAGTCATAGCGGATGATCAGCACCGCCGGATCGCGCGTGGCGATGACATTGAAGTCACCCCAGCCGATCTCAGGAACCTCCTTGCGCATGCGGACGATGCGCTCGGTCCAGTTCAGCATTGAGTCGGGATCGCGGCGCTGTTTGGCAGCGTTAACGTGCTCAAATCCGTACGGGCCTTCATCGATCACGGGAGAACACGGCCGGTCGCTCTCGGTGAAACCGGCATGCGGTTCGGTCGACCATTGCATCGGCGTGCGCGCGCAATTGCGCTCGGGCAGAGCGAGATTGTCGCCCATGCCGATTTCGTCGCCATAGCGGATCACGGGTGTACCTGGCAACGTGCACATCAGGCTGTAGGCGAGCTCGAGGCGGCGCCGGTCCCCTCCCAGCATCGGTGCAAGGCGGCGACGAATCCCTCTGTCGTAAAGCTGCATGTTCTCGTCGGGGCCGAACTTTTCGAACACCAGTTCGCGCTGCGCCTTGGTCAGTCGGCCGAGATCGAGTTCGTCGTGATTGCGTAGGAATAACCCCCATTGCGCGGAAGCCGGTCGCTGCCTGGTGGCTTTGAGAGCCTGTACCAGCGGACGGGAGTCGGCGGAGGCCAGCGCGTAAAACAGATGCTGGTTGACCTGGAAGTTGAACATCATGTGCATTCGGTCGCCATCCCGGCCGAAATATTCCATGTCGGTTTTTGGCAGCACATTGGCCTCGGCGAGGATGATGGCGTTGCCCTGACGCCATTGCAAAAACTCCCGGAGCGAACGCAGCATGTCGTATTGCTCGACCGGGTTTCGAACCTTGGCGCCCTTGGTTGCGATCACGAACGGGACCGCATCCATGCGAAAGCCGGACACGCCGAGCTGAATCCAAAAGCCCATGATCTTGAGGATCTCAGCCTGCACATGCGGGTTCGACGTGTTGAGGTCGGGCTGGAAATCATAGAAGCGATGGAAGTACCAGGCTCCGGATTCCTTATCGCGCGTCCAGGTCGATTTCTGCACGCCGGGAAAGACCATGCCCTTGCCGGCGTTGGCTGGCTTCTTGTCGGCCCAGACATACCAATCGCGATATGGCGAGTCCTTGGAGCTTCGTGCCTGGCGAAACCAGGGATGCGTATCGGAGGTGTGGTTGACGACGAGATCGATAATGACGCGGATGCCGCGTTGCTTGCAACCATGGGTGAACTCGACGAAGTCGCCGAGCGTGCCGTATCGTGGATCGACGCCGTAATAGTCCGAGATGTCGTAACCATCGTCCCTGCCGGGTGACGGCTGGAACGGCATCAGCCAGATCGTCGTGATGCCAAGCCCGTGCAAATAATCGAGCCGGCGTAACAGCCCCTTGAAATCTCCTACGCCGTCGGCGTTGGCGTCCATATAGGTCGCGACGGAAAGGCAATAGAAAACGCCATTCTTGTACCAGAGGTCGTCGATCATCTGAGGCAGCCCTCGTCGGTCCGCCTCGTGCATGATCCCGAAAAGTGGAGACCGGTCTTCGGAAAAAGATCATGCCCAAACAAACACTTGAGATCGTGACCCGATCGAACCTCGGGATCATGATCCAGCGGCCGTGTATTAAGCGACACGGGCTTTGCCAGTTCCCGTTGGGCGCGGCGGCAAGACAAAGCGGTTTCCACTTCGCTGCTCGCGTTCTATGTTTGATCTCATGGAATCACACGCCCGTCAGGTCAATCCCGCACCGCCGCCGGACCGCCGCCAGTCAGAGACGGCGCTTGCAATCGCGCGTGGCACCGCCCGGCTGTTACGATCGCTGGGGTTTTCCTGCATCAGCGAATTGCCGCTGCCGTCCGGACGCCGCGCCGATCTGGTGGCGCTGAACGAGCGCGGCGATATCTGGATCGTCGAGATCAAATCCTCGATCGAGGATTTGCGCGCCGACCAGAAATGGCAGGATTACCGCGCGCATTGCGACCGGCTGTTTTTCGCCTTCACCCAGGATTTGCCGTGCGAAATTTTCCCGCAGGAGACCGGGCTGATCGTCGCTGACGCCTATGGCGCGCACATGCATTGCGACGCGCCGGAGCATCGGCTGCCTGCGCCGACGCGAAAATCAATGACGGTTCGCTTTGCGCTCGCCGCCTCGCAGCGGATCAGCCGCCTCGTCGATCCGCAGGGCCACGCTTGATTTTTTTACAGGCGCGGGCCGAACCACCGGCGATTCTGATCGGCTGATCTCACCGCGTGGCCAGCCTTCTGTACGCCGCAATGGCCCGCTTGAGGTCTTCATATTCCTCGCAAGGAATGAGGCAGAGGTTGTCCAGCCGCGCCAGCATTTGCTCGGCCTTGGCGGGCTCGCCAAGCACCAGATAGGCCTCGCCGAGATGCTCATGCGCGCTGCGGTGACGGGGATTTAGAATGAGCGCGTGCTGATAATGGTCGATAGCCGACCCCAATTGGCGAAATCGGGCTCAAGCTGCGCCCAATCGGCATCCGATGCGACCGATGCCATGGTGGTGCAAATCGGCCAATCTTCGGGCGTGACTGCCGTCACAGCCCCACGGTCGAGCGCTCCGGACACCGGCGTAATGACCTGCCACGATGCCGGTGGTCTTATCGTGTAGACGGCCACGCCAGCGACCAGCGCACCGAACATTGTGGCCAACGCGATGGCGCGGATCATTGTTGTCTTCTCGGATTGGCGGCTGCCGGACTGCGAGCCAGACAGCCAGGAGTTATTTTCGTGCCTCACCTGCAGTACTGTCTCGGCGCGAGTATGCTTTGGCCTCACGGATTTCCTGCCGATCGGTATCAGCGTTTTTGGTCAACTCCACCAGCTTGTCGAAGTACTCGGATGCCTTCTGGCGGTTTCCTGCGGCATCGGCAGCGCGGGCGCATCCCCAGAACGCGCGGAAGCGGTTCGGGGTCTGCTTGAGCGCGGTCTCAAACTCGTTCAGGGCCGCCGCGGGCTGCCCCGTCTCGAGCAGCAATTCAGCCAGCAGTTCGCGGAACGGATACAGGCGGTTCTCCATCGCCACGTGCTTGAGGCTACCGTCTTCGTTGTCGGCGGCTGCCCGCATGAACCGCACGGCCTGCTCGTGCGCGCCTTCCTTCAGTGCCACCCATCCGGAAATAGCAAGCATTTGCTCTTCGGTGCGGTCGGCCCAGTAGGACTGGTCGGCGCGCTGCAGAGTCGCGCGCAATGCCTTCATCGCTTCGATCTCTTCTTTAGCGCCTGCGAGATCGCCGGTGCGTGCCATCCCGAGACCGCGCGTGAAGCGGATCAGCGAATCCGCCATAGGATATTGGGTTGGAATCATCGGCAGCGCGGCAGCGCCAGCCCAGTCCGCCCGTTCCAGGACATAGCGCGCCGGCATAGCGGCCTTGGCGGTGAAATTGACGAAGTTTATCGGACGATCGCCGCGGTCGGCGGTGGCGAGCGACTTCTGGATCATCGCAGCGGCCTTGGCATCCTGCGCGAGCTGCAGATGTGCATACACCGTAAAATCTGACGCATGATAATAGTCGGGCTGTATCTCAAGCGAGCCCGCGTTCGAGGCGACGGATTCTTCCCAAAGTCCGACCATGGAGTAGATGTGCGAGGGCATGTGCCGCGCGTGTGGCACGGCCGGTGCGATGCCCGCATAGCGCCGCGCCGACGCAATTCCCTTGTCAGCAAGCGGCGCAAAGTCGTAGGCGTGAATGAGATAGTGCGTTACGCCGGGATGAGCCGGGTTCTCATCGAAGAGTTTCTCCAGGAGCGCCGCGGATTTGATCTGATTGGCGTAGGTGAGGTCGCTTTTCTGCGCCGAGGCCTGCAGCGTCAACGCATAATAGGCCTGCGCCTCGTAGTCGTTTGGATAGGTTTGCGCCATCCGCTCCATCGCGGCATTGTAGGCTGCCAGTCGAGCATCCACGGCGACCTTGTCATGGTCGCGGAAATAGGCGCTTAGCGCCTCGATCCAGTCGCTTTCGCGCTGCGTCTTCGGCCCCATCACCCGCGCTTTTTCGAGTGCCTCCCAAGCCGCCTGCGAGTCGGCCCGCGTCGGCGTAACTGCCAGGGTGTTGCCGAGGAAGTCCATCGCCACACCCCAATATGCTATCGCGCAGTTGGGGTCCTGCTGTAGAATCCCTTCAAACGTCCGGCGTGCCTTCAGGAACCAGAATGAATGCAGCATGGCGACGCCGCGGTCGAACTGGGCCTGCACATTGGGATCGCAGGAGGTAGGGAAGCTCACCCTACCGAGCTTTTCGTCTTGCTGGGCGATTGCGCCGCTTGCGAGTGCCGCGGTGATCATGCCGGCGGCAAACAAGATTCGTCCCGATTGCTTGTTCATCGTAAGTCTCCTCTCTGCCTGCGGGAGCGATGGTCGGTGAGCTTGCGCCATGACCGGATACTGGGTGCCCGGTTTCCGGCGAAGGAGTCACGATGCCGACATGCGCGTCGGCTCAAGGCGGTATTGGCAAGATGCTCGCCTCGGAGGGAGCGCGACACCGTGAGTAACGGCAATTATCAATATGGGCGATGGCCGGTACATTGTACGCTCTTGCACAACCGAACACTAGTCGAATTGGAAAACTGCGGGAGATCAAAGGGTCAGCGACATTGCCCATTTCGGGCAGCGGCAATCGCCAGCTCAAGATCACGTTCGATCACATGGTCGGCGCTCGCCAACAGCGTGTTTCCGCAGCCTGGAGGCCATTGCAATGCTAAACGCATTCTGGAAATCGTAAGGAGGATTCCAACGCGACGTCTATTGCTTAGCGTTTTGTGCCACAACCGGACTCATGCAGCACACGCCAAGCGCGCTCGGCAAGCGAGAGCTATTTATCAAAGGCGCCGTAGACGATGTTCTTCAGAGCTACCCGGATCCTTCCGCGCTGCGACACTGTCTGCGCCATGAAGACGACGAACATGTTTTCTTTCGGGTCGACCCAGAAGGTGGTCCCGCCCGCACGGACCAGTTCATCTCGCCGACGGATCCTTCTGCCGGGCTCACGCCGGCTTCGGTCCGAACCGCGAAACCGAGCCCAAAGCCGAAGCCGGGTCCGGGCAGGTAGTACGGTCCCGGAGTAACGCCCGAGCCCGGCCCGATGTGGTTGGAGCCCATATAGGCAATCGTCTTCGGGCTAAGATAACGGCGTCCGTCCAGCGTACCACCGTTCAAGATCATCTGAGCGAACCGCGCATAGTCTGCGATAGTGGATACCATCCCAGCACCGCCGGACTCCCACTTCCGCACGACGCGTGGGTCGCCCATGGCGGCGTTGTTGCCGAGCGTGCGGTCGTTCGGCAGTGGTTCGGCCACCAGAGATTTCCTGGCTGGCTCGGTAACGTAGAACGCTGTGTCCTTCATCCCTAGCGGGTCCAACAGACGCTCCTTCTCGAACTGATAGAGCGACTTTCCCGAAACCACTTCGATGACCCGGCCGAGGATGTCGGTCGATTGGCTGTAATCCCAGGTCGTGCCGGGCTGATAAGCGAGCGGCAGCTTGGCTAGCCGTTCGGCGAACTCGGCGTTATCGACGTCTCCCTCAGTCAGGTGAGCGTCCACATAGGTCTTCTTGACCATCCCCTCGCCGAAAAAGCCGTAGGTCAACCCCGAGGTGTGGCGCATCAAATCCTGGATGGTGATCTGACGCTTGGCCGGGACCAACTCGAGCCCCATCACTCCATCCTCCCCCTTTTTCTCGACGCCTACTTTGACGTTCGCGAACGCAGGAATGTATTTCGACAGGGGCTCTTCGAGTTGCAGCTTGCCCTCTTCCACCAACATCATGGCGGCCACCGTGGTGATCGGCTTGGACATCGAATAAATGCGGAAAATGCTGTCAGGCGTCATCGGCTCCTTGGTCGCGGGATCGCGAACGCCAAAGCTGCTGAAATAGGCCGTCTTGCCGTTGCGCTGGATCATCATGATAGCGCCCGGAATCTTGTTTCCGGCGATCTCGTTTTTGATATAGGCGTCGATACGAGCGAGCCCCGTGCTTGTGAAGCCGGTCTCCTCGGGGTTGGCGGTGTTCGGGCTTTCGGCAAAGGCGCTGGGCAGGGTGACGAACAGCGTCGCGGCCACGGCAATACTGCGCAAGCGAATGAATGACGGCATGTGAATCCTTCCCTGGTGTCGGATCTTGATGTCCGAGCGAACGGCATTGCCCCCGTCGGCGGCTACCAATGGTCGATAGTTGCTTGGCTCGATGTCCCTGACAAGGGCCATGACGAAGTTGTCGGGTGTTGCCGCAGTCCTGAAGTTACGACCCCCGGGGCAAACACGCCTGCCCTACCAACTCCCAGAGCGAGACCAGCTTTGAAAGAAGTAGCAGCAGGGCGGCCAGCAAACGGAACGGTGTGTCTACTTAGGAGTTCGAGTCCAAGGAGGATTCACACATGAAGATGCCAGGATTCAAAATAGCAGGATTTGTCGTAGCAGCACTGCTGCTAGCGATCCCCAGCGCAGCCTTGGCGGCGCGGGGTATAGTCACAACCGAAGTGAGCATGCGGGCTGGCCCGGGCACCGGATTTCCAGTGGTCGATCGGATCCCCGGCGGCGCCCGCGTTAATATCCATGGATGCCTCAGGGATAACAGCTGGTGTGACGTAAGCTGGGACGGCGATCGCGGCTGGGTTTCGGCTGAGTATCTCGAATACTTCTACCGGAACAGATACGTTTATCTGCCTGATTATGTCGACGTGATCGATGTGCCGGTCGTGCCGTTCGTGCTGACCTCATATTGGTCCAACTATTACGCCGGCCGGCCGTTTTTTCAGCGCCGCGCCTACTGGAACAATTATTGGCAGTCGCATGCCCGATTCGCCACAAGGGTTCCGACGGGTGGTTCGCGCTTCGCCGTAACGCAAGGGCGAGGTCCCCAGGCGCGGTTTGCTAACGAGCGCGGCGCGCGCTTTTCGTCTGAGCGTGTTTCGTCAGAACGTATGGCGCGGGTGAACGGTCGTCGCGATGCCATCTCCGGCACGCGCCAGCCCTTTGCCGCAGCCCAAGGAGGAACTCGCTTCTCCAGAACGCCGATGAGCGGTCCTTCGGCCCGTCATGATTTTGGCCGAGGTCATGATGTTGGTCGAGTTGGTGCGGCTGGTCGCGTTGGCGGACCGCCGGTTCAGGCCCACGGCCAGTTTGGCGGACCGCGCGCGGGCGCAATCCCGAATGCCGGTCCAGGCGGAGGCTCACGGTTTTCCGCGGCGCCGATGAACGGCCCGGTTGCACGTCCGAACGTCGGTCATGTCAGCGGACCGCCGCTGCAGGCACACGGCCAGGTTGGCGGTGAGGTCCTCCCGGCCGCGGCCACGGCCGGTAGCACTTAGCAACGAAAAGCATACGAAGGAAGAAGCGAACGAACGAAAAGCCCGGCCAAACAGCCGGGCTTTTCATTGGCGTCAGGATCGGATGTTGCAGGAACCCGTCGGGTTCAGTTGCGACATTAACGTCTGCAAATCTCGCGATACCTGCGGCAGTTTCCTTCGCCTTGTTCGCCCAACCTTTCTTTGTTGAGGCAGGCCGCTCTCAAATCCTCGCACCGATCCCGCCGCACGGGCCTGCCACAGGTCTCTCGATATCGGCGGCAATTGCCTTCACCCTGCTCTCCGAGCCTCTCCTTGTTCTCGCAAGCGAGGCGCAATTGTTCGCACCGCCCCCCGCCTCTATCTATCCGGACCCCGCCCGGTCCAATCTCGAATGACTGCGAAAAGCCTGACATTGGAAAAGAGCAAAGAGCAGCGGCTGCGACTACAACGAATAAAGACTTGCGCATTTAGCGTTCCTCCAATTTGCCCCGATTAAAATCCGCTAACGCAAATAAGTTCCGGACGGAACAAACGGACGACAAAAATCCGCCGGGGTGGAAACCCGGCGGATTTGTTATCAACGCATGCAAATTTATTTAAGTGCGGCCTGACCGGCAAGCGACACCACGTTATCCTGCGCGCCGGAGCCGCCGCTCACGCCGATGGCGCCAACCACCTTTCCGTCGACCGTCAGCAGATTGCCGCCGCGTGACGCGATGACGTCATCGAGCGTCGCCAGATAGGCAAAGTAAGGTCCTTTGCCCATCAAGTTTTCGAACGCGAGCGTTGGACGACGATATCGAGCAGCCGTGCGCGCCTTGTGCTGCGAGATACCGATCGATGCATATTGGCAATTGTCCTGCTTCTCGAAATAAACCAGATCGCCGCTCGGGTTGACGATGGAGATGCAGAGCGCATTCCAGTTTCGCTTTGACGTCTCGGCGATGGCGGCCGCGGCCACCTTCTTGGCGGTCTCGAGATTGATTGGTTCGCCGTAAGGCGGAGGCGTCATTGCGTCTGCGACCGCATCATTGGGATTGTCAGGATTCGGCTGCACCTGAGCAAAGGCTCCCGTGGTAATTAGAAGCCCAACGCATGCAGCACCCGCCAACACAGTTAAACGACGCATTCTTTTCCTCCCAAAAAAGTTGGAATTTCCGGTTTGCCCCGGTTGATATCCATGGCGCGCAGACGATAGCAATTGGCCGGGCTGCGAGGAAGCCTTCAATGGAAAGCGAGAGCGCGAAAATAGTGCTCCACGCACGGCAAACTGCTTGATCTCGTATGCGCCGCGCGCTCTGTTGTGACTCTGCCAAGCGAGTTTGTGCCACATGATTTCCGCTGCTCATGCGACCTGCGACGTCGCGACTGCGCATGCAATCGCCACCGCTTCAACAACAGAGCGACCGAGGTTGCTGATTGCGACGACGATCCTGGCTTCGAGCCTGGCATTCATCGACGGCTCCGTCGTAAATGTAGGCCTGCCGGCGATAGGCACGACGTTCGGTGCCGGCGCGAGCGAGCTGCAGTGGGTCGTCAACGCCTACCTGTTGCCGCTCAGCGCTCTTCTTCTTCTCGGCGGCGCAGCAGGCGACATCTTTGGTCGACGGAGGATGTTGATCACCGGTGTAACTCTGTTCGGGTTGGCATCCCTCGCATGCGCAACGGCGCCAAGCATAGCGTTCTTGTTGGCGGCGCGCCTGGTGCAGGGCGCGAGCGCCGCTTTATTGATGCCGAACAGTCTGGCGATTTTGGGAATGGCCTTCTCAGGAGAGGCAAAGGGCCGGGCGATCGGAGTTTGGGCGGCCGCCGCCGCTGCTGCGGGGGCGATTGGCCCGGTGCTCGGTGGATGGCTGATCGACTTCGGATCGTGGCGGCTGATCTTCCTGATTAATGTGCCGATCGCGATCGCTGCGATCTGGTTCGCCTTGCTGTCGGTTCCCAAAGATGATGTCGGAAAAAGTGCCTCGCTTGACGGCGCAGGCGCCCTTCTGGCGACAATCGGCCTTGCTCTTCCGACATGGGCCTTGACGGAGAGTTCGTCGCACGGCTGGTCGGTGCCGACCTGGTTGGCGCTCGCGGCTGGCGTCATGGCGCTCGCAGCGTTTGTCCTCGTTGAATGGCGGCGCAACGAAACCGCGATGATGCCGCTGGCGTTGTTTGGGTCGCCCACATTCGTTGGACTCACTCTGCTGGCACGTGTCGGCGCGCGCCCCGTCCTCATCGCCAGCCCACTGGTGGTTGCTGCCGGTTTTCTGCTCGCGATGCGCATTGCTTCGTATGATGGCTATTGGACCAGCGTATTTCCTTCGATGCTCGTGATTGCGCTTGGAATGTCAGGCGCCGTCGCGCCTCTCACCACAGCCGTCCTGATGTCGGTCGATGCACAACACACCGGATCGGCTTCCGGTTTCAATAGCACGGTCGCCCGAACCGGCGGACTTATCGCGACCGCACTCATTGGATCGGTCATGATCGCTTCTGGTCCGGCATTACGAACAGCGTTCGAGCTGGCGGCAATAGCCGGTGCGGCTACATGCGTTGCGGCATCGTTGAGCGCCTTGTTCTGGATAAACCTGCCTTCGCATAGATGAGTCACTGCGGTGGCGCGGGTATCGGCAGGATGCTTGACACCCTCCAGCCGTCAGATGTCTTGATCAACACCTGATTCATGAGGAATTTCGTCTGCTGCGCCGCCTGGCCGGCTGCTCCTATGGTGAAGATGATTGGGACATAGATTTGCGCCACGCCTTCGCTGACCATCGTAATTTTCAGGCCTGAAGTCTCAGGATCCAGTCGCCAAGTTCCGTCATATAGGGCAGTGAAGCGTTTCAGCGCTGCATCATGCCCCCAGATCGGTGTACCGCGCGTGATCCATAGAAAGTTCGGCGAGCCCAACAACAGCGACTCGACTGCTTTGATGTCGTGCGCATTTTGCGCGGCAACGAATCGGTCGAAGGTCGCTCGCACTTCATCGTCGGCTGCGGCGACCGCTGATTTGATCATCAGGGAGAGAAACATCAGTGTCATGTATGCAATCAAAATTGGGGCGAAGCGAGTGCGGTACAAGCCGGTTCCATTTTTCTTCTCGTTTGGCCACATCCTCATGGTCCCTTCCTCCGATGGCCTTCACTGGCTTTTGCGCACTTGCCGACCCGCCGATTGCCATCCGACCGCGGGCATTCTCCGGGGATGGGCCGACCGACGGGCTTTGAGCAAACAGATGGTCGGACGCGGGCGATGGGATGTCTTTGGAAGTACCTTAAATTTTTCCTGTAAATCTCCTAAACTGGAGTCATGCAGGCCACCGAAGACCAGGTTTTCGAGTTTGGCGACTTTGTTCTAGCGCCTAGGGAGCGCCTGTTGCTGCGCGGTGGGGAACCGATCCCTCTGACCGCCAAGGCCTTCGATCTGCTTGTCACTCTCGTTCTCCAAAGCGGGCATCTCGTCAGCAAAGACG
>VAZS01000252.1 GCA_005884855.1 Alphaproteobacteria bacterium
CGGTATCAGAAAACGCGGATGCGTACCGCGCCTATCTTCAAGGGCGCAACGATTGGAATCAGAGATCGGAAGAGGCTCTGAAGAGAGCCATAGAGAACTTCCAACGCGCCGTTTACATTGATCCCCATCTTGCGGCCGCCTATTCCGGGCTCGCGGATTGCTACGCGGCTTTGGGCTATCTGAGCTATATCGCTCCAACCGAGGCGTTTACGGCGGCAAGCCGGTATGCGACCAAGGCGCGGGACTTGGATGCGGCGCTTGCTGAACCGCACGCATCGTTGGGCTTGGTGAAATTGTACTTCGAGTGGGATTGGCTCGGCGCCGACGCGGAGTTCCAGTGCGCAATTGCGCGCGATCCCGATTACGCGGCGGCGCGTCAATGGTACAGTATTTATCTGCTCGCCGCCGGCCGGGCTACAGAGGCTCTTCGGCAAATCCAGCTTGCGCGACAGCGCGAACCTCTTTCCTTGCCGATCAATGCCGACCTTGGCTTCCACCAATACTATGCGGGCCGCTACGACGAGGCGGTGAAACAGTTGCAATTTGTGCTGGAGATGAACCCAAAATTTCCTCCGGCGCATCTTTGGTTGGGGCGGACTTTTCAGGAGCTGGGAAAATTCGACGAAGCACTCGCGGAATTTCGGCAAGTCGAGGAGGTGCTTCACGAGTGGCCGGTTTCGGTTGCGGCCCGCGGCTTCGTTGCCGCGGCCGCGGGCCGCACCTATGAGGCCGAAGAGATACTCGCCGAATTGGAGCGGCTAGGGCGCCGCAAGTTCGTGACATCTTACGGTGTCGCGCTCGTCTATGCCGGGCTCGGGCAGCACGACGCGGCCTTCGCCGTCCTCAACAAGGCCTTCGACGAGCGCTCGCATTGGCTCGTCTGGCTGCGGCTTGATCCACGCTGGAACAGATTGCGCCACGATCCGCGCTTTACGGAGCTCGAAAGGCGTATGCAATTTCCGCAATAGTGCAGGCTTGGGACTGGCTCGACCTTAGCCCGCAAGCGGGGGGGCGAGGCTAAGCAAAACTATCTGGGCGCGCGCTTGGCCAGAATACGCTGCAGCGTGCGGCGATGCATGTTCAGCCGCCGCGCGGTCTCGGAGACGTTACGGTTGCACATCTCATAGATCCGCTGGATGTGCTCCCAGCGTACGCGATCGGCCGACATCGGATTGCTCGGCGGCTCGGACTTCTCGGTACCGGTGGCAAGCAATGCCGCTACCACATCGTCGGCGTCGGCCGGTTTCGACAGGTAATCCACCGCGCCCATCTTCACCGCGGTCACCGCCGTGGCGATGTTGCCGTAGCCGGTCAGTACGATAGCGCGCGCGTCAGGACGTTTGCGCTTCAACGCCGACACCACGTCAAGGCCGTTGCCGTCGCCGAGCCGCAAATCCACCACGGCAAACGCAGGCGCCGCCTTGCCGATCTGCGCCAAACCCTCCGACACGCTGTCGCAGGAAGTCACGGAGAAGCCGCGGCTTTCCATTGCCCGCGAGAGCCGCTCCAGAAATGGCTTGTCATCCTCCACAATCAGGAGCGAGCGATCGGCGTGGCCCGTCAGTTCGGAGATGGCGTTCACGTTGAGATATCCTTGTGCCCGGCTTCAAACATATGGCGTCACAACGCGGCGCTGCCAAGACCGCACAAAGTTGATCAGCGGCATCTTAAGGCTGCAGCCTGCGTCAAGATGCGCTTTCCGCCGACATTTCGCTCATTTCGAAGCGCTGCCGCGGCCACGCGATCTGGACCACCGCGCCATGGTCTGGAAAAACCCGGTTGGTAAAGGAGACCTTGGCGCCGGTTCGCTCAAGCAGCGTACGCGCGATGAACACCCCCAGCCCCAATCCGTGATGGTCATTTTCGGATTCCTCCGCGCTACGCCGCCGCGACAGATAGGGTTCGCCGATCCGCTTGATGATGTCGGGGGCAAAGCCTGGCCCATCGTCGGAAATGACGATCTCGACGGTGTCGTTATTCCACCACGCATTCACCTCCACCGTGGTGCGCGCGAAATCGACCGCGTTTTCCACGATGTTGCCAACACCATAGAGGATCGCAGGATTGCGGGTGCCGACCGGTTCGCGGGCGCCCGCGACGGCGATCCGCACCTTGATGGCTACGCCGAAGTCGCGATGCGGAGCCACGATTTCTTCGATCAGCGTCGACAGTGGCATGCGGTCGAACGGCGCTCCGGTCGAGGACAACTGCGTAATCTTGGCCAGAATATCACGGCAGCGTTGCGCCTGTTCGCGCAGGGTCTTGATATCGCCGGCAAGCTGGCTGTTGTCTTGCAACGTCTGCTCCAGTTCTCGCGCAACAAGGAAAATCGTCGAGAGTGGCGTGCCGAGCTCGTGCGCCGCGGCAGCCGCCAGCCCGTCCAACTGGGTGAGGTGTTGTTCGCGCGCCAAGACCAGTTCGGTCGCCGCGAGCGCGTCGGACAGCTTGCGGGCTTGCTCCGTGACCTGGAACGCATAAAGACTGGTGACCCCGATAGCGAGCACGATGGAAAGCCAGACGCCGAACAGATAGATCGGCGGCAGCACCAGAGGGTCCTCGCTGTCCCACGGCAGCGGCAGATGGAAAAAGACCAGCACGGAGGCGCACGCCACTGCGAGGCCGCCGAGCGCCATAGTCAGCCGGACCGGCAGCGCGGTCGCGGAAATCAGAACCGGGACCAGAAACAGGAATGAGAATGGATTCTGCAGACCGCCGGTGAAAAACAACAGGCCGGCCAGTTCGACGATGTTCAACCCCAGCAGCGCCGCCGCATAGACCGGTTCCAGCCGCAGCATCGGGTCGTAGGCGACCTGCACTCCAAGGTTAAGCAACGCGGACAGGCAGACGATGGTCAGGCATGGAATGACCTCGACATCAAACTCAAGCCCCTGCGCCACAACAAAGATGGCGGCGAGTTGCCCGAGCACCGCGAGCCAGCGCAGCCGCAGGATCGTGTCCAGACGCACATGGCGGCGCGGGTGGCGAAAATCGGAGGCTGCGACATCGGTCATTCCGGAACTCTAGCGGTGCGAGGTCCCGACCACAAATTTGGCCGCCGGGCTGCTGATCGCCGTGCTCCAATGCCTTGCACTTGCCGCAGCAATGGCCCAAGGAACGGCGCTCATGATGAACGATGGTGCAGTCAATTCGGGCCTGCCCGCCGCCGATCCGACAGCATCGGCGGCGATCGAGGTCGCGCACCTGGTCAAGGTTTACAAGACCACCCGCGCGGTCGATGACGTATCGTTTCGCATCGCGCGCGGCAGCATCACCGGGCTGCTCGGCGGCAACGGCGCCGGCAAGACCACCACCATAGCCATGATCATGGGGCTGGTGCTTCCGACCTCGGGCCGCATCCAGGTGCTGGGGCATTCGATGCCGGACCAAAGCGCCAGCGTGCTCGGCCGGATGAATTTCGAAAGTCCCTATGTCGATATGCCGATGCGGCTCACAGTGCGGCAGAATCTCACGATATTCGCCCGTCTCTACGCGGTGGAGAATGTGCGTGAGCGCATCGAGAAGCTCGCCGACGATCTCGATCTCGGCGATTTCCTGGACCGCGCCAACGGCAAGCTTTCCGCCGGTCAGAAGACGCGCGTTGCGCTGGCAAAAGCGCTGATCAACCAGCCCGAATTGCTACTGCTGGACGAGCCGACGGCCTCGCTCGATCCCGATACCGCCGACTGGATCAGGCGGCATCTGGTGAGCTATCGCAACAGCCACGGCGCGACCATCCTGCTGGCGTCGCACAACATGCTGGAAGTGGAGCGGCTGTGCGACCGCGTCATCATCATGAAGCGCGGGCGCATCGAGGACGACGACAGTCCCGACAACATCATGGCGCGCTACAACCGCACCACGCTCGAGGAAGTATTTCTCGACGTGGCGCGCGGTCGCGTTCAGGAGACCGCACCGTGAGGACGCTCGCCCAGCATTTCGATATCGCGCCGCACCGGATCGGCGCCATGATCCTGCGCTACTGGTACCTGCTTCTGTCGTCGTGGCCGCGGCTCCTGGAATTGCTGTACTGGCCGGCGTTGCAGATCATCACCTGGGGGTTTCTGCAGACTTACATCGCGCAGAATGCCGGGTTCTTCGCGCGTGCCGGCGGCACCCTTATTGGAGCGGTGATTCTCTGGGACATCCTGTTTCGCGGCCAGCTCGGATTTTCGATTTCGTTTCTCGAAGAGATGTGGGCGCGCAATCTCGGCAACCTGATGATGAGCCCGCTGAAGCCGATCGAGTTTCTGATCTCGCTGATGATCATGAGCCTGATCCGGCTCGCGATCGGGGTCATTCCAATGACGCTGCTGGCAATATTCCTGTTCGGCTTCAATTTCTACAGCATCGGACTGCCGCTGATCGCGTTTTTCTGCAATCTCATTTTCACAAGCTGGTCGGTCGGCATCTTTGTCTCGGGATTGGTGCTGCGCAACGGCCTCGGCGCCGAAAGCATTGTGTGGACGCTGATGTTCGGCCTGATGCCGCTGGCCTGCATCTACTATCCGGTGAGCGTGCTGCCGCAATGGCTGCAATATGTGGCCTGGACCTTGCCGCCGACCTATGTGTTTGAGGGGATGCGGGCGTTGTTGAGCGACCACGTGTTTCGGGCCGACCTGATGATTTCGGCGCTGGCCATCAACGCGGTGCTGTTTATGGCCTCCTTTGCGGGATTTCTGGCACTTTTGCGCAGTGCCCGGGTTCATGGGGCGCTGCTCCAGGGCGGGGAGTAGGCCACTATCCCGTGGATTCTGCCGCTTTTGTCCTTGCGCGGCGCAGCAATATACCGATCTGTGCATTGACGGTTAATTACGCATTGGGCACTATGCTGCGATGCAAAAGAGGCTCGAGGGAATAATGCCATTTGGTGAGTTTGTCAATCCGTGGTCGCACACCGAACTCGGTAAATCCATTGCGGCGGCCTGCGAACTGTTCGAGCGCACCACGCGGCGCTACGGCAAACCGGAATGGGGTATTACCGACACCGAAGTCAGCGGCGTTCGCACCCCGGTCGAAATCCGGGTGGTATGGGAAAAGCCGTTCTGCCGCATGTTGTACTTCGATCGCAAGCTGACGCGCCCGTTGCGCGTACCGCAGCCCCGGCTGCTGATCGTTGCCCCGATGTCCGGCCATTATGCGACGCTATTGCGCGGCACGGTCGAGGCCTTCCTGCCTACCCATGAGGTGTACATCACCGACTGGACCGATGCGCGGATGGTTCCACTGACCGAGGGCCGTTTCGATCTCGATGATTACGTCGATTACGTCATCGAGATGCTGCATGAGCTTGCCGGCAACATGCATGTCATGGCGGTTTGCCAGCCTTCCGTGCCTGTCGTCGCGGCGGTTTCCATCATGGAAGCCGAGCGCGACCCCTACGTTCCTCTATCGATGACGCTAATGGGCGGTCCGATTGATACCCGGCGAAATCCGACGGGCGTCAACAATCTCGCGGCCGAGCGCGGCATCGAGTGGTTTCGCAACCACGTCATCACCAAGGTGCCGTTTCCACATCCCGGCGTCATGCGCGACGTCTATCCGGGCTTCCTGCAGCTCAACGGCTTCATCAGCATGAATCTCGATCGCCACATGGACGCGCACAAGAACCTGTTCAAGGATCTGGTGAAAGGCGATGGCGACCTCGTCGACAAGCACCGCGATTTCTATGACGAATATCTCGCGGTTATGGACCTGACAGCGGAGTATTATCTGCAAACGGTCGACACCGTCTTCATCAAGCACGCGCTGCCAAAGGGTGAGATGAGCCATCGCGGCAAGCTGGTCGACCCCTCGAGGATCACCCGTGTTGCGTTAATGACGGTCGAAGGCGAGAACGACGACATCTCCGGACTCGGGCAGACCGAAGCTACGCACGAGGTGTGCAGCTCGATTCCGCCTCACCGCCGGGTGCATTACGTGCAAAAGGGTGTCGGCCACTACGGCGTGTTCAACGGCTCCCGGTTCAAATCGGAAATCGTGCCGCGTATCTCCGACTTCATGATGTCGGCAGCGAATGCAAAGCCTTCGCTGGTTTCCGTTAAGCCGTCATTAGCCGCGGCGGCCGAATAACATTCGCAGATCGCAGCTTTTTCTGACTGGAATCCGCGAGTTACATCGCAACGAGACCAAATCCGGGAGCCGGGGAACCTCCCAGTTTGGCCTGTGAGACCGCGCTTTCCGAGCCCCTTCAAGGAATGAGTGTTACCTCAGCGCTTGCGAGCGATTTCACTGGCGGCGGATGTGGCAGAATCCGGGCGAACTCCTGATCCCCGGACTAACAGATATGGCCACTCGCGCCCTTCTTTATCGGCGGCCTTACGAACCTTCGACTCTCCTGGTCAAGCACGGCTCGCAAATCTACTCGGTTCGGCTGCGGCGGCATCGCCGCGCCCGTCGCTACACCCTCCGAATTCATCCAAGTGACCGCGAAGCGATCCTGACGATCCCTCCGCGCGGCACTATCAGCGACGCCAGAGATTTCGCGCAGCGTCACGGCGGCTGGATCGCCGCCCGTCTCGGGCGGCTGCCAAAGGCCGCGCCGTTTCTACCGGGCACGGTGCTTCCTTTGCGCGGGGTCGCTCACAAAATTGTCCATCGCGCAGGTCAGCGCGGAACGGTGTGGACGGAAACACGCGAAAGCGGCGAGCGGATTCTCTGCGTGGCGGGCGGTCCTGAACATGTCGAGCGCAGGGTCCACGATTACCTGAAGCGCGAAGTCCGCCGCGACCTGCACAAGGCGGCGCAGTTCTATGCGGAGTCGCTGGGCGTCAAGGTAAAGCGGCTGTCGATCCGCGATCAATCCAGCCGCTGGGGCTCCTGCACCTCGGCGGGTTCCGTGTCGTTCTCGTGGAGACTAATTCTCGCGCCGCCATACGTGCTCGACTATCTCGCCGCGCACGAGGTGGCGCATCTGGTCGAGATGAATCATTCGCCGCGGTTCTGGAAAGTCGTCGCCAGGGTCTGCGGCCATGTCGAGCGCGCCAAGAAGTGGCTCGACACCTCCGGCAACGATTTGCATCGTTACGGCATCGAGGGCTAGCGGTTACCTTCCGAACAGCCGGTCCACCAGCCAGCCATCCAATCCCGCGGCCGCCTCGGGGCGGGCGGATGTGCGCGTCGGCGCCGGCCGGTTTGCACTAGCCGAGGACATCGGCGCGAGCGGAGCGGGCGCTTGCACGACGGGGGGTGCGGAAGGGGCGCTGATTTGCGAGGCGGCCTGGATCAGGCTTGAGAACAAGCCGCCTGCTTGCGAATTCGGCAAGGCCGCGATCGGCACGCCCTGATGGGCCACTTTCATGAAACGGGTCCACACTTCGACCGGCAGCCCGCCGCCGGTTGCCTTCCGGGTTGGCGAATTATCGTCATTGCCGAGCCAGACTCCGGTCACGAGGTTGGCGGTATAGCCGATGAACCACGCATCGCGGAAATCCTGGCTGGTGCCGGTCTTGCCGGCGGCGGTCCAGCCCGGGATCTCCGCCTTGCGGGCGGTGCCGCTGAGCAGGGTCTCCTGCATCATCGTGTTCATCATCGCGACATGCCGCGGTTCGATAACCTGCCCGAGCTGATCGGAGGGACGCAGATAGAGCACTTTGCCCTCGCCGGTCCGGATCCTGGTCACGACATGCGGGGAAACGCCGAGGCCGCCATTCGCGAACGGCGCATAGGCGCCGACCAGTTCGGTGAGCGAGACCTCCGAGGTGCCCAGCGCGATCGTGGCATTGGCATCAAGCTTCGAGGAGATGCCGAGCCGGTGCGCGGTACGCACCACGTTCTTGGCTCCGAATTCGAGCCCCAGCCGCACCGCGACGGTATTGAGGGACATCGCCAGAGCTTGGGTCAGGGTCACCGCCCCAAAATATTCATGCCCGTAGTTCTCCGGCTTCCATCCCTTGACGTCGAGCGGCGCATCCTGCCGGATGGTCTCCGGAGTCAGACCGGCTTCGATCGCGGTGAGATAAACGAACGGCTTGAACGCCGAACCCGGCTGACGCTTGGCCGTCAACGCGCGGTTATATTGGCTGTCGGCATAATTGCGCCCGCCCACCATGGCGCGCACCGCGCCATCCGGCGTGATCGCCACCAGCGCGCCCTGGCTGACGTTGAACCTGACGCTCTTGGCCGCGAGCTCGTCAATGATCGCGGCTTCAGCGATCGCCTGCAGCTTCGGGTCGATGGTGGTTTCGACCACTATGTTTTGGTCGATCTGGCCAACGAGATCGTCGAGCACTTCGCCGATCCAGTCTGCCACGTAATTGATGGTGCCGGCGCCCGCCGCCTTCACATTGATCGAGGGACGCGCGATGGAGGCCTGCGCCTGCGCTGCCGTGATGTATTTTGCATCCGCCATCGCCGTGAGCACGACCTGGGCCCGTTTCTCCGCGCCCTCTGGATTACGGTTCGGCGCCAGCCGCGATGGCGACTTCACCAGGCCCGCGAGCATCGCGGCCTCCGTCAGCGTGACGTTCTTGGCCGATTTACCAAAATAGCGTTGCGCGGCAGCCTCAACCCCATAGGCGCCGGAGCCGAAATAAACCCGATTTAGATACAATTCGAGAATCTCGGCCTTGGAATGCTTGCGCTCCAGCCAAAGCGCGAGCTCGAGTTCCTGCAACTTACGTTGCAACGTGCGCTCTTGCGTCAAAAACAAGTTCTTGGCGAGTTGCTGCGTCAGCGTCGAGCCACCCTGCGAAACGCTACGATGCAGCACGTTGGCTACTGCCGCGCGCACGATGCCGTGCGGATCGATGCCATAATGCGAATAGAACCGACGGTCTTCGATGGCGATGAAGGCCCTCGGCAGATACGGCGGCAGGTCCTTTAGCGAGACATTGGCGCCAGCCATTTCGCCGCGGGTTGCCAGCACGCTGCCGTCGAGCCCTGTAATCTCGATGGTTGGCGGCCGTTTCGGGATTTCAAGCGCCTGCAATGCGGGCAAATGGGCGCCAACCCAAATCACGACGCCGATCAGGGCTATGCCCGTCCACAGCCCGAGTACCGCGGTCCAATAGAACAGGCGAAACAGGCCGACACGTGCGCGGCGCGTGGACTTAGGCTTTTGTCTTGCCGGGCTGGCGCGCGGCTTTCGCTCGCGCGGCGCATCTTCCTCAGGATCGCGCGCCTTGCGTTTAGGTGTTGATTGTTTCGGCGGCTCTTGCTCGGCGGGGGCGACGCGATCCTTTGGGCTGAGGCGCAATTCGGAAAGCGAAGAGGCGTCCGCAAATTGCGGCTCCTTGCGTCCGCCGCTCTTTTTTCGTGCCCACGCCATACGCAACGCCGCTCACCGGTCCAGCCGTACGCTAGCGTTCGCTGTTTAAGCTCTGGTTACGTGAAAGTTAACTCGGGATTAGGAGGTGCGGCGGGCTGTGGTAAAGCTTGGCCATATCCCGGTCACGGAGAACGGCATGGGCCATATCGATCCGACCAAGGAAGTGTTCGCGCAATTCAGGAGCAATGATCGGCCAGGTCCAATTCACATGCTCAAGCTGGTCCGGCCCCGGGCGCGGGCGGCCTATCCCGATGGCCGGACGGCAACCGGTGCGGAAGCCTACGCGGCCTATGGCC
>VAZS01000253.1 GCA_005884855.1 Alphaproteobacteria bacterium
TCCGCCGGCACCAGCGAAGTTTCGCACAATGTCGCCGGCGCAAGCCAGTCCGCCGACCAGTCTCGCGCGCTCGCCGAGAACGTACTGGCCGCCTCAGGCCAACTCAGCCAGCACACCACTACGCTGTTTGAGAGCGTGGATACATTTTTGGCATTGTTGCGCAGCGCGGCCTAACCCCTTGCTGGCCTCACGTTAGCCCTGCACGTTCGCCCGCCTGTTTTGGCGGGATATCAACTGATTGCGCAAGTCGCGCGTTTTTCCTGATCGCGGAATCGTGCTAAGTTCGCCCTCTAGAGTGAGCCAATGAACCTGCGCGCGATTCTCCTTCTTGCGTTTATCTCGGCCGAAATCGTCAATGCCACTGCCTCGTTTGGGCAGGAAAAGGGCAGCGTCGATCTAAGGCCGCTGCCGCCGCTTGCCCATCCCAACGACCCCAAGATTGGGGCAAAGGAATTATTCGGCCGCAAGGTGCTGCCTGCTGCAATGCCGAGTCGCGTGATCGGCTTCTATGCCAAGGGCTGCATTGCGGGCGCGGAAGCGCTGCCGATCAATGGCGATACCTGGCAGGTGATGCGGTTGTCGCGCAACCGCAATTGGGCCCATCCCGAACTGGTCAAGCTGCTGGAGCGCTTGTCGGCGAACGCGCACAAGGACGCGGGATGGCCGGGAATACTGGTGGGCGACATGTCGCAGCCGCGCGGCGGACCGATGATCACCGGACATGCGAGCCATCAGGTGGGATTGGACGCCGACATCTGGCTGACGCCGATGCCGAACCGGCAATTGTCACCCGGCGAGCGTGAGGAAATGTCCGCCGTCATGATGGTTCGCCGCGACCGGCTTGATATCGATCCGCACGTCTGGACGCCGGGCCACCTCGCGGTGATCCGTGATGCCGCGCAGGAGCCAAGAGTGCAGCGCATTTTCGTCAACGCCGCTATCAAGAAGGCGCTGTGCCGCGAAGCTAACGGCGACCGTAGCTGGCTGTCGAAGGTCCGGCCGATGTACGGTCACGACTACCATTTTCATATCCGTATGAAATGTCCTTCCGGCAATGGCGAATGCGAAAGCCAACCGGATCCGACGGAAGGCGAAGGCTGCCGCGCCGCCGATCTCGCCTACTGGTTCAAGGATTCCGTCATCCACCCCAAACCGCCGAAACAGCCGCCGAAGCCGAAACCGCCAATGACACTGGCGCAATTGCCGGCGGCGTGCCGGCCCGTGTTGAGCGCGCCCGACGCCAAGCAATAGCGATGGCGGACGAATAGCCAATAGCGCGAAACGTTTGCGCCGGGCCAACAATGCTGTAAGCTTGCCTGTGCGACCTCCGGACGGATCGTAAGTCCTTCGGATCGACGGAACGGCGCTTCCGCCTGTTGCGATCCCAACATAGCCAACGCCCGAATTGCGCGCGCAGTACGCTCGCGGAACACGCATGGAGCGCCACCATGTATCGTATTGCCGGACTTTTTGCCGCCTTGGCGGTGTTGTGCGGTTTGGTGCTGTCCCCTGCGCTGGCCGAGGACAAACGCCTGACGGTGTTTGCCGCGGCTTCCATGAAGAATGCGCTGGACGAGCTCAATACCGCCTATGCCGCAAACACCGGCGTCAAGATCGTGGCGAGCTATGCCGCAAGCTCGACGCTTGCAAAGCAGATCGAGCAGGGCGCGCCGGCGGATATTTTCGTTTCCGCCGACACCGACTGGATGGATTATGCGATCGCCAGAAAAGACATCGATGAATCGACACGGATTAATTTGCTCGGCAACAGTCTGGTGCTGATCGCGCCGAAAGATTCAGCGATCGACAATGTCGCGATCGGGCGGGGCTTCGATCTCGCTAAACTCGCCGGCGACGGCAGGATCGCCGCCGGGGACGTGAATGCGGTGCCCGCCGGCAAATACGCCAAGGCGGCGTTAGAGGATCTTGGTGCGTGGCGGACCGCCGAACCCAAATTCGCCATGGCCGACAGCGTGCGCGCCGCGCTGACGCTGGTGGCGCGCGCCGAGGCCGTTCTCGGAATCGTCTATGCGAGCGACGCCCGGATTGAGCCGGGCGTCAAGATCGTTGGCACCTTTCCGGCGGACTCACACCGGCCGATCGTCTATCCGGTGGCCGCGACCGCGGCCGCGAAAGCCGAAGCCGCCGGCTATCTCGCATTCCTGCGCTCATCCCGCGCCAAAACCACTTTTGAGAAATACGGATTCACTTTCCTGCCCCGCCCGACCTCCTGATATTCGTGTTCGACATTTCACCAACAGAATGGATCGCCATCCAGCTCTCGCTGCGGGTGGCGGCTGTTGCAACGCTGGTAGCGACGCCGTTGGGGATTGCAGTGGCCTGGCTGCTCGCGCGTCGCGATTTCTGGGGCAAGTCGTTGCTCGACGCGCTGGTGCATTTGCCGTTGGTGCTGCCGCCGGTGGTCACGGGTTATCTGCTGCTGCTCACGTTCGGCAGGCGCGGTCTGGTGGGCGCGTGGCTTTCGGATCATCTCGGTGTGGTATTCGCGTTCCGCTGGACCGGTGCCGCACTGGCCTGCGGCATCATGGCGTTTCCGCTGCTGGTCCGCCCGATCCGGCTGTCGATCGAGGCGGTGGACCGCCGGATGGAGCAAGCCGCGGCTACGCTGGGAGCCGCGCCCTGGCGGGTGTTTTCAACCATCACCCTGCGGCTGGCCATGCCCGGGGTACTGGCCGGGATGGTTCTTGGTTTTGCCAAGGCCATTGGGGAATTCGGCGCGACCATCACGTTTGTGTCAAACATTCCCGGCGAGACCCAGACCATTTCGTCGGCTGTTTATTCGCTGATCCAGACGCCCGACGGCGATCCCGCGGCAATGCGGCTGGTGGCGGTATCCATTGTCATCGCGCTCGCCGCACTGGTGGCATCCGAATGGTTCGCACGGCGCGCCCTGCAACGCCTGCACGGGAATTGAGATGATGCTGCGCGTCGACGTCTCAAAAAGTTTAGGCGATTTCCACATCGAGGCCAGTTTCGCCGGCGCGGGCCGCGTCACCGGGCTGTTTGGTGCCTCCGGCGCCGGCAAGACTTCGCTCGTCAATATGATCGCTGGCCTGCTGCGGCCCGATCGCGGCAGGATTTCCATCGACAGTGAAACCCTGGACGACACCGCGGCGCGGGTGCACGTGCCAGCGCATCGCCGCCGTATCGGCTACGTGTTTCAGGATGCGCGGCTGTTTCCACATCTCGATGTGCGCCAGAATCTCGATTACGGGCGGCGCATGAACCGCCTTGCCGACGATCCCGTGCAGCGCGCGCGCGTCACGGATCTGCTTGATATTGGCGGGTTGCTGGGTCGTCGTCCTGGTCAACTCTCCGGCGGCGAGCGCCAGCGGGTCGCACTCGGGCGCGCGCTGCTGGCGCAACCGAGACTGCTGCTGTTGGATGAACCCTTGGGCTCGCTCGACGAGGAGCGCAAGGTGGAGATCCTGCCGTATCTGGTGCGGCTACGCGACGAGGCGAGCGTGCCGATGGTTTATGTCAGCCATAACGCCGGCGAAATGCGGCAGTTGGCGACCAGCATCGTGATGCTCCGCCGCGGGCGCGTCATCGCATTCGGCGGCGCTGAGGTGCTTCCTGAGGCTCTCCCGTCGGGACTGATATCGGCCAATACCCGAACATCCCGCTAGCCACGCGCCGGCTATTCTGTAAGCTTGCGGCTGGACCAGCAGCTTTCATTTTTCGACGCTTAGACCGCAAACAAAAAACGCCAGCTTTGGAGGACTCCCCATGTCTGCTCCCACGAGCCGCCTTTCGGTTAATCGCCGCACGCTGCTGCGTGCTGGCGCCGGGATGGCCGGGATTCTCGCCACCGGCCGCGCACCGGCATTCGCGCAGACCCAGCCGAAAAAGCTCGTGTTCGCCCACATCAACGCCATCCCGGAGTCGGCAGCCGTCGCGTTCGACTGGATGGCCAAGGAAGCCACCGCACAGTCCAAAGGCGCGCTCGACGTGCAGTTCTTCGGCAAGACCTTGATCCCGCAAGAGCTGGAGATCATGAACGCGGTCAAGTCCGGCAGCGTGGCGATGGGCAGCCCGGCGGGCGCCGCCGCCACCGTGTTTCCGGAAATGGGCGCGCTGCTCGTGCCATATCTGGTGAAGGATTATGCCTCGGCCTACGCCATGCTTAATGGGCGGATCGGCGACAAGATCAGCAAACAAATCGAAGACAACTACAAACTCAAGGTGCTCTGCTATTTCGACTACGGCTTCCGCCACTTCTGGACCTCGAAGAAGCCGATCATCGAGCCAAAGGACCTACGCGGAATGAAAATCCGCGTTCAGCAGGCCAAGATATTCGGCGACACCATCAACGGGCTCGGCGGCAGCGCCGTGCCGATGGCGTTTGGCGAAGTAATTACCGCCGCGAAGCAGGGCGTGATCGATGGCGGCGATCTGCCGATCGTCAACATGAAGGCGCTGAAGATCTACGACGTGTCCAAATACGCATCGCTCACGTATCACAACTACGGCCCGACTAACGCAGTGATGAACCTCGAAATCTGGAACAGCCTGTCACCCGAGCACCAGAAGCTCATGATCGATCTGTCGCGCGCAGCACAGGGCAAGATTCGCGAAGCAACCGAGTCGGTCGACAATTTCGCCAAGGCCAAATCGGAGCTGGAGCCGCTCGGCATGACCGTGGTGGAAGCCAAGGTCGATGAATTCAGGAAGATCGCGCAGCAGAAAATATGGCCAGGCTACAAGAGCCAGTACGGCGCGTTGTGGGACGAGATCGAAGGTTTCAAAGTCTGAGTTAGCAGCGGGGCCGCAGCCAAGCTACCCTCGGCCTCTTCACAAGCCCCGTCCTCCGTCGCCGCCAGGATACTATCGCGCATGCTGCGTATGCTCTCAGCCGTCCCGAAAATCACGGTCACGGCGCTGATCATACTTGCCATCGCCAACCTGCTGATCGGCGTGATCCTGCGCTATTTCATCGGCGCGATAACCGATTGGCTCGATGTCGATCCGATACCGTTTACCTGGGTCGAAGAAGTTGGTGAGCTGTCGCTGGCCTGGCTCACACTGATCGGCGCGGCGATCGGCATTCGATCGCGGTCCCATTTCACCCTTGCTGTGTTCGTGCATAGATTGCCGCTGATCGCCCAGCTCTGGATTCACCGTTTCAATCACGCACTGATTGCGGCGGTCGGTCTGCTGGTGGCTTGGTATGGCCTCAAGCTCTGCCTGCTCAACAGCACGCTGACGACCCCAGGCCTTCAGATCAACCTGGCCTGGCTTTATGCCTCTGCCGTCGTGGGCGGTGTGCTGATCGCGCTCTATGGCACCATGACGATGATCTCCCCGCCACCGCAAGGCGACCCCCTGCACTGATCGGGAAAATTTATGCTGCTCGCGACTGTCGCCGTTGTGTTCGCTGCGCTGGTTCTGCTGTCGATGCCGATCGTGTTCGCGCTCGGGCTCGCCGGCATCGCCGGACTTTGGATCGGCGGCTATCCTATGCAACAGCTCTCCTCAGCGATGGTGTCGGGGTCGCAGAGCTGGGTACTGCTGGCAATCCCCGCCTTCGTGTTCGCCGGCAACTTGATGGAGCGCTGCGGGATGAGCCACGCGCTGGTCGAATTCGCGCGCGCGCTGATCGGTTGGGTCAAGGGCGGACTTGGCATGTCGGTGATCGTGGTGGCGTATTTCTTCTCTGACATCTGCGGATCGAAAATGGCGGAAGTCTCCGCGCTCGGCTCCGCGCTGATGCCGCCGTTGAGCAAGGCGGGATACGACCGGCGCGATTCGGCGTCGCTGATTGCGGCCGGCACCGCGATGGGCATGCTGGTCCCGCCCGCGATCTTCATGATCGTGATCGCGCAGGTTACCAACACCTCAGCGGTAGCGCTGTTCGTCGCCGGCTTCGTTCCGGCCATGGTCATC
>VAZS01000254.1 GCA_005884855.1 Alphaproteobacteria bacterium
GCCTTCGAGCCGTGAGGCAAGGTTTACCACGTCGCCCATGACGGTATAACTCATCATCACATCGGAGCCGATGCTGCCGACCAGCGCTTCGCCCGTCGCCACGCCGATCCGTAAATCGCATTTCTCCATGGGAGTGCCGCGCACGCCGAGGATCTCGGGAATTTGCTCGCGTAACGTCGCGATGCGCTCGATCATTTCCATGGCGGCCAGACACGCAAAGCGGGCGTGGTCGGCCTCGCCGACGAACGGAGGTCCCCAATAGGCCATGATGCCGTCGCCGATATATTTGTCGATGATTCCCCGGTGGCTTCGGATCGGTTCGGACATGATTGAAAGGTAGCGGTTCATGACCTTGACCAGACCTTGCGGCGTCATGCCTTCGCTCAGACTGGTGAAGCTCTTCATGTCGCAGAACAGCACCGTCATTACCCGGTGCTGGCCTTCCGCTGCGGTCAGGTTCGGGCGGTCGATCAACCCTTCGACGACGCGCGGATCGATATATTTGCCGAACGTTTCTCTGACGCGCTGGTTGTCGCGCAGTTGCATGACCATGCGGTTGAACCCACGGGCCAGTTGTCCAATCTCATCTTCGGTCGTTACATCGATGGATTGATCGAGATTGCCCGCCTCGACCGCCCGCGTACCTTCCAGCAACCGTCTGACCGAGCGAATGATACCGCCGCTGACAAGATTGGTGAAAATCAATCGATGTTTCCATCGAGTTCGTCACGGAGAAGATCCAATTGCGCGAGGATACGTCTTCCGGCTGTGAAGTCTTGCGCATCAATTGCTGAAAGCAGCTCTCCAGACGTCTGCCTCAGATGACGGCGGGCATCGCTCATCAATCCGTCGATACGGCTGTCGATGCGACCCAGTGCAGCATTGTCCGAGGGCGTACTGGTGTCGTCGATGATCGCATTGATGAGCTTGCGCGCAGTCTGCGCTTCGTTATCGACTTCGACGTCTTTCGCATCGTAGAGCTGCTTCTGAGCCTTATACACTATCACATCAGGTGGCTCCTGCATCTCTGCGATCACCATGCGGCGGAGCGCGAGAGCCCGTTCAAGCGACAGGATATTCATCCGCGTCAAATGCGCGTTCGCCGGGGTGTACCTTGCCGTCAGCTCGTCGAGCAGATGGCCGACCCGCCCCACCATGATCATCGAGAGTATCGATGTCGCCAGCATCAGGATGATCAAGCCGACAGCGATGGCTACAATCCGCCTTTTGATCGACTGCTTGATCATCGATCCGGAGAACTTCTTGAACCGCTGGGTGAGTGTGTTGGAAATGTCTATTCCCCGAACGAGAGGTCTGCTGATTGGTACAAAAGCATTGGCCCAGCATCATTCAGCAGGAGCGGTCGCCGACCAGTTGATCCTGAGTGACTTTCCTTCGGCAACGCTGCTGCTGCTTGGGAACGCAGGGATTGTGACCAACCCGATGCACAAAGGCCAAGTGCGCAGCGGCTGTTCATTGGAGCCCCATATCGCCGAAGTTGGTCCAAACGGTACAACAGAAGACAATGCTGTTGAACTGCCTTTTTGGTTGCTTCGTTACCGCTCGTGTCATCAACAACTGCATTGGCGATCTTCCACCGCTCCGGCAGTGACGAACATTCGCAACACGAACTCGCCGCGCCGCCGCGGGTGGCTAAAACCGGAAACGCGGGGGTTGGTGACAGCGATGAGTTTTCCGAATACAACGACATGGCTACCCAGAGTCGTGGAAGGCCGACGACGGCACGCCACATCGGCCTGTTCCCATTTTTGCTACCGAACTCTGAGATACAACGTGGGGCAGGGCGGGGTGTCAGCCGCCGGGCGGTTCCGCGAGACGGCGCCCGATATCCTGCCGATCGAAGCTCACTATAGGTGCTTGATCGCGGTGAGGTGGACCGTACAGTAAGGCAGACGGAGACCTCGGCGAGACACGGGGGCGGCTAATGCCGAAAAAGGGAATTACGGGTCACGACGGATGGGTCGTCACCGAGGCGCTGGCGACCGCGCTGGTTGCGCTGGAGCAGCTTCCTCCGAAACACCAGCCGCGCACCCATATGGACGAGATCAGGAAGCTTCTGGCCGCCGGTTCCCCGCCCGCGACGGTCAACCTGCATCTGGCCCAGGCAAAGTGCCGATTGTTTCCGGATCTCAATCCCGAGGCGATTTACCGGGAGTACGGCATCGGGGACGGTCAAGGCTGAAGGCGGAGCTACTGCCATCGCAATCATTGTCTTGCAAATCAATGTCTTGCGTAAATGATCTACTAGGCCGGGCGAGCTTCAGCAGGCCGCGTACCAGCCTTCCGGAAACGGAATGAGCGGCCAAGCCAACTTGTTGTCGTTGTCGGGTTTTGGCGGCGGAAGGTCGTCCTGCGGAGCAGGCTCGATGGCCGTTCGTACGGCATCCAGCAATCGGTCCAATTCGACTTCGCTCATCGCGCCCTCCGGCTTTCCGAGAGCGCAGGGTCTCAAATGCGCTTTGTTTCCGGATTGAGCGGATCGCTCAAATTGTATCCATCGAGCGATTGCGGCTGTTTTGGTTAGTGGAGTCTTGATCCCGCCCGGGGATGTAGAGGCGGACCTGGTTCAGCTCCGGCCCGCTAGGAGGCCTTCGACCATCCACGCGGCCGATCGCACACTCAGCTTTGCACGTACCAAATCACGAGTCCCGATATGACAATCAGGCCGCATGCCAGGACTTGAGCAACCCAGAAACCGGGATCTCTCAACAGCACAAAGTTAGATTCGTCGTGCGAGTCTTCTTCGCTCATTATCATCGAACGCGGAGGGTCTCGTGCTGTTCCCGGTGGAATAGACTCGCAAGCTCGGTGCCATGTCCACCGATTCAGAGAGCATAGCGGGCATGGGATCGTGCTGCGCTTGGAGCCAGATGGGGTCAGGCTGGCGAATATGTGAAGCATCCGACCTTCCAAAGTTCCATTGACCGTGGGATAGTCGCGGTCATGAATCTGCGGCGACTGATTAAACTCGCTTTCGCGGTCATCGTGACCGTCGGGCTGGCATTGGCGCCCGCAGTGCCAGTAAGCGCCATGCACGCGCAGTTGGCCGAAATGACCGAGATGTCTATGCCAGCGGACATGTCGTGTTGCCCGGACGAACAGAAGAGCAAGGATTGCCAGGACTGCCCGTTCGTTGCGATTTGCAGCCTGAAGAACGTACAAACGGGCCCATGGACGACCGCTGCCTTGCCGCTGCGGCATGCGATCCGGACCACACACTTGGTCGCGGACGACGTGCTCGGCGACGGTCTCGAACGTCCGCCTCCCGACCACCCCCCTCGAATTCTGGCCTGAGCGGCGCCTTGCGCGCCGACTGCTTCCGTGCGCCTCGAGCGTGCGGATGATGCACGCCGCTTCTGCGGCGAATCCAGGACAATCGAGGACCAGAAAATGAAGACGTTTACCTTCGCGCGCGCCGCTCAGGCAGCGCTGATCGCTGCCGCAATCGGCGGCGCGACCACGGCGGCTCTCGCCGACATCAAGGACTACAAGTTCGAGCTCGTCGACCAATCCGTCCAGACTGGATCGGACAAGGTGGTAACGGTGCGGCTCGTCGACACGAGGACGGGCAAGCCTGTACCGGACGCCGTAATCTTTGCGACCCGGCTCGATATGGCGCCCGATGCCATGCAGGAGATGGTGACCAAGGTCACCCCGATGCCCGGGACCGAGCCGGGAACGTATCGCTTCAAGGCAAGCTTCAGCATGGCCGGGCGCTGGCAGCTTTCGCTGGGCGCCAAGGTCCAGGGTGAGACGGGCACGGTCGAGAACAAGCTCGTCATCACGGCGCAGAAATGAACCGGGCCGTCGCCGCAAGCGCCGCCGCCGCGTTGATCGCGGCGGTGGGTGCCGCGTTCGTCGTGGCCGGCCCGCAGCTGCGGCCGGCGGTGCGAGCAATCGCCATGATTGGCTCCGCTGCGGCCGAGGAGGGCCGTGCCCCGATCTACTTCCAGGATCCGAACGGCAAGCCTTCGTACTCGCTTGTACCGAGGAAGACGCCTGATGGCCGGGATTACCGCGCCGTGCCCGCTGGCGCCGACGTCGGTTTCGACGATGACGCTTCGTCAGTAACGCCGGCGACAGCCGCGGCCGGCGGCTCCGCAGAGCGCCGGATCAAATATTATCGCAACCCCATGGGCCTGCCGGACACGTCCCTGACGCCGAAGAAGGATTCCATGGGGATGGACTACGTCCCGGTTTATGAGGGCGACGACAGCGACGACGGCTCGGTGAAACTGTCACCGGGAAAAATCCAGCGGACCGGCGTGAAGTCGGAGCCCGCGTCCAAGCGCGTTATACGGGCGGCGGTCCGGGCGCCCGGCACCATCGCGCTCGATGAGCGGCGTATTTCTGTCATTGCGATGAGGTCGGAGAGCTTCGTCCTGAAGGTCGCCAACGTCACGACGGGTTCGCACGTCGTGAAAGGGCAGCCGCTGATGGACGTTTACAGCCCGTCAGTGTCGTCCGCCGCAGCTGAGTACCTCGCCACTATCAGCTCGAAGACGACTGGCGGCGACCAAGCCTATGGGCGCGGGTCCCGACAGCGATTGATGAACCTCGACGTGCCGGATGCGGCGATTTTGGCCATCGAGAAGAGCCGAACCGTTCCGACCTCGATCGAGTGGACCTCGCCCCGCGACGGCATCGTGCTGGAGCGCAGCGCGATCGAGGGCATGCGCGCTCAGCCCGGCGGCGTCCTGTTCAGGATCGCCGATCATTCCATCGTTTGGGCTCTTATCGACGTCGCCGAACGCGATCTCGGCGCGATTGCCAAGGGGCAGCCGGCCACGGTAAGGGCGCGAAGTTTTTCGGAGCGCGAGTTCTCGGGAACGGTCGAGGTGATCTACCCGGAGATCAACAAGGAAACGCGGACGGCGCGCGTCCGCGTCGAACTACAAAATCCGGATTTGATCCTGCTGCATGACATGTACGTCGACGCCGACATCGACACCGGGACCGGCGACGCTGTTCTCTGTGTGCCGGAGAGCGCGGTCATGGACACCGGCAGCCGGCAAGCCGTCTTTGTCGACAAAGGGCAAGGGCGACTGGAGCCTCGCGAAATCAAACTCGGTCATCGCGGCGCCGGATACGTGGAGGTACGGCAGGGCCTCGCCGACGGCGATCCCGTTGTCTTGTCTGCGAACTTCCTGATCGACGCCGAGAGCAATCTGAAGGCCGCACTGAAGGGGTTCGCAGAGGGGGTGCAGCAATGATCGCGCGGCTCATCGTCTGGTCGGCCCGCAATCTGCTGCTGGTGCTGTTCGGTTCCGGCTTCGCCGCAGCGGCGGGCATATACGCCTTGGTGCATCTGCCGCTCGATGCAATTCCCGACCTGTCCGATACCCAGGTCATCCTCTACACGGAATATTCCGGTCAGGCGCCGCAGGTGATCGAGGACCAGGTCACATACCCCTTGACCACGGCGATGCTGACGGTTCCGAAGTCCAAGGTCGTCCGCGGCTTCTCGTTCTTCGGCGTCTCGTTCGTCTACGTCATTTTCGAGGACGGCACTGACATTTACTGGGCGCGCTCGCGCGTGCTGGAATTCCTCAACGGCGCGACCTCGCGGCTGCCGGCCGGCGTGACGCCGACGATCGGTCCCGACGCAACCGGCGTCGGCTGGGTCTACCAGTATGCGGTGATGTCAAAGGAACTGAACCTCGCCGAGACGCGCGCTATCCAGGACTGGAATCTGAAGTTCGCACTGGCCAAGGCCGAGGGCGTCGCCGAGGTCGCGAGCGTCGGCGGCTTCGTCAGGCAATACAACGTGATCCTCGATCCGCAGCGGATGCGCGACCTTGGCATCACCATGCAGAAGATGCGCGACGCGATCCGCGCGAGCAACGCCGACGTCGGCGGGCGGACGGTCGAACTCTCTGAATTCGAGTATGTCATCCGGGGAAAGGGCTACATCAAGTCGATCAACGATCTCGGTGAGATCGTGCTGAAGACGAACAACGGCACGCCGGTGCTGCTGCGGGACGTTGCGCGGGTCGAACTCGGCCCCGACGAGCGGCGCGGCATCGCCGAACTGAACGGGGAGGGCGAGGTCGCCAGCGGCATCGTGCTGCAGCGCTTCGGCCTCAACGCGCTGGAAGTCATCCAGAACGTCAAGAAGCGGTTTCAGGAAATCGCCTCCAGCCTGCCGAAATCGGTCGAGATCGTGCCGGTTTACGATCGTTCTAACCTGATCTACGCCGCGATCGATACTCTTAAGCGCACGCTGTTCGAGGAAAGCGTCGTCGTTGCGCTGGTCTGCGTGCTGTTCCTCTTGCACTTCCGGAGCGCGTTGGTTGCGATCTTGATGTTGCCGGTCGGCATCTTGATGGCATTCGGAGCCATGAAGCTGTTCGGACTCGGGTCTAACATCATGAGCCTCGGCGGGATCGCCATCGCGATCGGCGCCATGGTGGATGCGGCCATCGTCATGATCGAGAACGCCCACAAGCACCTCGAACGGGCGGAGTCTGGGAAGTCCCGGATTGACATCCTGATCGGGGCCGCCTCCGAAGTGGGGCCGGCGCTGTTCTTTAGCCTGCTGATCATCACCGTTTCGTTCATACCGATCTTCACGCTGGAATCGCAGGAGGGGCGGCTGTTCAGTCCGCTGGCGTTCACCAAGACGTTCTCGATGGCGGCAGCCGCGCTCTTGTCAATCACGCTGGTGCCGGCGCTGATGGTGATCTTCGTTCGCGGACGGATCGTTCCGGAACACAAGAATCCGATCAACCGCTTTCTGATCTGGGTCTATCGCCCGATCATCAAGGGCGTCCTGCGCGCAAAGACACTCGTCGTGCTGCTCGCGCTCGCGGTATTTGCCGTCAGTGCCTGGCCCGCCCGCCAGCTCGGGACCGAGTTCATGCCCAGCCTGAACGAGGGCACGCTGCTGTACATGCCGACAACGCTACCGGGAATCTCGGTCACAAAGGCGGGCGAACTGATGCAGACCCAGGACCGGATCATCCGCTCGTTTCCGGAAGTCGCCCCGGTCTACGGCAAGGCGGGACGCGCCGCGACCGCGACCGATCCGGCCCCGTCCGAGATGTTCGAGACGGTGGTCAATCTCAGGCCGAAGGAGGAGTGGCGCCCCGGCATGACCGTCGACGGCCTGATCGCCGAAATGGATAGGGCCCTGCAGTTTCCCGGCGTCTCGAATGCTTGGACAATGCCGATCAAGGCCCGCATCGGCTACTATCTCGAAGTGACGCCGGACCGAACCGCGCTCGCGCGCTACGGCATCATGGTCCAGGACGTTCAGGACACCATCGCGACAGCGCTCGGCGGCCAGACCGTGACGACGACGGTCGAGGGGCGGCAGCGGTTCTCGGTCAACATGCGATATCCGCGCGACCTGCGGGACAATCCCAAGGCTATCGCCAACGAAGTCCTGGTGCCGATGCCAGCCGGCGGCGCCGTCCCACTGGGCGAAGTTGCCAAGGTGACGCCCGCAAGGGGACCATCCTCGATCCGCACGGAGAACGGACAGTTGGCGACCTACATCTACGTCGACATTCGCGACCGCGACCTCGGCGGCTATGTGGCCGACGCGCAGCGCGCCGTGCAGGCCTCCATCCAATTCCCGGCCGGCTACTACGTGATGTGGAGCGGCCAGTACGAATACCTGAAACGGGCAACCGCGCGGCTGAAGATCGTCATACCGGTGACGTTGATGATGATCTTCATGCTGCTGTACCTCAACTTCCGCTCGATCACCGAGGCGATGATCGTCATGCTCTCGCTGCCGTTCGCGCTCGTCGGCGGTCTTTGGTTGATGTGGTGGCTCGGGTTCAACCTGTCCGTCGCCGTCGCCGTTGGTTTCATCGCGCTCGCTGGCGTCGCCGCCGAGACTGGCGTCGTCATGCTGCTCTATCTCAACCAGGCACTGGCGGAGATCGGGGCCAAGCGCGCCGCGGAGGGGCGGGCCCTGACGCGCGATGACCTGTACGACGCCATCATGGAGGGCGCGGTGGAGCGCGTGCGGCCGAAAATCATGACGGTCGTCGCCATCATGGCGGGTCTGCTGCCGATCATGTGGAGCACCGGCACCGGCTCCGAGATCATGCAGCGGATCGCGGTGCCGATGATCGGCGGCATGATCTCTTCGACGCTGCTAACGCTGATCGTGATCCCTGCAATCTTCGGGCTGGTCAAAGGTTTTGGACTGCCGAGCGATAGCCGCAAGCGTCCACCGGAGACAAGCAAGCCGATCAAGCGGCATCAACGCATTCCGGAGCCCGCCGAATGAAGTGAGCTGCGTCCCAAGGGAGAGTTAGTATGACCAAACTGATCATCGCAATCATCGTCGCGATTGGGCCCCTCGCTTCCGCGCAAGCCGCGTCGGGCGATATCGCCCGTGGCCAGCAGGATTTCCGGGCGTGTGCACAGTGCCATTCGCTCGAACCCAACCGCAATATGACCGGACCGAGCCTGGCCGGCCTGTGGGGTCGCAAGGCCGGCTCGCTGCCGAGCTTCGAGCGCTACTCTGATGCGCTGAAATCGTCGGGAATTATCTGGGATGAGCGATCGCTGGACGCTTGGCTGACCGATCCGCAAAAAATGGTGCCGGACAATGACATGCCTTTTCAAGGCATCAGGGATGCCCGAGTTCGCGCGGACCTGCTGGCCTTTCTCAAGGAAGCCAGCAAACCCGGAGCACCGCCACTGCTGGCTCAGCAGGGCGGGATGAAAGGTATGGGAGGGATGGGCGGAATGATGGGAGGCATGATGGGCGGGGGACGGGACGTAAATCTTAAAAATCTGGATTCTAGCCAACACGTGAAGGCCATCGCCTATTGCCGCGACACCTATCGAGTGACTACCGCCGACGGTAAGACCCGCGCGTTCTGGGAGCGTAATCTCCGCTTCAAAACCGACTCCAGCGAGGACGGGCCGGAAAAAGGCGAGCCCGCCATCATGCCGGCCGGGATGAGCGGGGACCGTGCGTCGGTGATCTTCGCCGCACCGGACGAATTCAACAAGATGATCGAAGCGAAGTGCTGATCACCGAACCTCTTCGTTCGAAGGAAATTGTAATTCGCGCCTCGAGCATGGGAGCCGCCGATCTTCAGATGGCGGCTTTTTCGCGTGCGGTGAGGGGGTGGTGACACCTCGCGGCGTTTCTATGCTTGCGAAGTCGCTGCTGCGATGGAGGACGTTTGCTCAAATGGTGGCTCTCTCCGGGAGAAGGAGCGACAGTTCATTCCGGAGATATGGGCTAATCAATTGGGCCATGGAGCGCCGGCGCCGATCGCACACGTTGAGGCGGTCACAACATCAGGCGGGGGCTCAGGTCCGCGCCTGTCTGATGACAACGCCGCAAGGGGTAACAAGGTCGTGAGGAGAGTCGGGCAAGGAACAGACTTTTCTGACGAGAGAACCAAATTCGTCCACGACTTTTCTGACGAGAGAACCAAATTCGTCCACGCACCACTTGATGGGTGCCTTCTCTCCTCGGGAAGCCTCGTCCATTCAACCCGGCCTGGACGAGGCTTCTTGATGTCTAAAGAGCCTGAGCGAAACGCAGTGATTGCCTTTACGTTCTACCTGCTCGCAGCCGCCATGCTTGCGGTCACGCTGTACTCGACTGAGTCGCGGCAATAGCGGCGGGCCTCTCTCTCCCATCCGAAATGCGGCCTGACGTTTGCGCCCTTGGCGCCGCAAGCCTGACACACAAACAGCGGCTCGAGATCGGACAGCCTGGCGTCATCCGGCCAGCGATCGCCGCTGATTGCCGTCCAATGGCTGCAGTGATAGTCCGAGCAATAGACCAGGACGCCGCGCACGCCCATCTCGCGCGTTTCGCCGAGCGTTATTTTCTGAGGCCGCAACATCAGTCCTTTAATCGCTTCGCCATCTCCGAATCGTCACCTGTTCCCGCCCGCCTTCGTCCTTGATGATGATGGCCTTAGCGCACGTGTCGCCCCCGCGCCCTAAGCGGAAGATAAGCTAAAGTTCCAGAGGAGATCGCGAAGTCTGTGACGCCCTTAAGGCTGAACGATTAGCCGGTCTGTTCCGCGGGATTTCGAGTGCCGCGCGGCCTTCACCAAGGACCGGGGCCATAACCTTAATATGCCGGTCTATACCCGCCGTACCCGGGCACAGCATAGCCGCCGCAGTTGTAGTAATCTCCGTATCCTTGTCCAGGGCAGCGATAACCGCCGTAGTATCCGTAGCCGGAATACCCAGGCCCATATCCCTCGTAGTAGCCGGGCCCCCAAGCATATGCGGATGAGGCGATACCTCCAATCACTGCTCCTGCGAGCAATCCACCAGCGAGAGCCGGGCCAAATCCGCCACGCCAGCCTCCCCCGTGCCAACCACCTCTTGCAAACCCACCGTGGAAACCGCCCCCGTGAAAGCCACCACCGCCGAACCCGCCACGCGCCGAAGCGCCGGTCGGCGCCAGCGCAACGGCCGCAGCAGCAACGAAGGCAATTAGAGCTTTTCTGAACATGCAAACCTCCCTTGTTCAGGAGCACTTCAAAACTAAACGCCAAAAAGTCTCTTTGGTTGCGCGACTCTAGTCCGTGCGCGTGTCGGATATTGCTGGTTCCACTTCTGTGCCGCTGGGCCTAGATCGGGCTTTGCGGTCGCTTCGTCCGTCAGCAATCGAACGGTATTGCCTCTGGAGCAGAGCCCGCAAAATCCATGACCAGCGTCGCATCCATGTAAGGATCTACAATGAACACGTCGAGCTTGGCCGACCCCAGGATTTTCGCCAAAGCCGCGAATGCGTCGGACACGTTCCCCACAGGAATGAACGCACCCTGCGCTCCTGCCGGAGCCTCAATCTCGGCTATGGCTAGAACTTTGTGCAGAATCATCATCAGCTTTTTGAAATTAGTTTTTCGTTCAGGGTAGTGCAGCCCGTCGGCCCCCATCAGTTCACCCGCAATCGATTTGGAGACACGGTGCAGACAGGGCGGTTTTGGCTGCCGTTCTGAAAGAAGTCTTTGATTTGATTGGCTCCCCGGGCTGAGGTGCCACGAGATAGCAAAAACAGGCGCTTACACTGGCTAACATCTCTAAATGCGCCCACTGGCCCTCAACGGCTTTCCCGCGAACTGGCTAACATCGCTGGATCGAACCGCAAGGACGGTGTTGCCCACAT
>VAZS01000255.1 GCA_005884855.1 Alphaproteobacteria bacterium
CTCTACAACGCGGGTTTCAGGCATCCCGGCCATACCGAGTTTCTCGCCGAACTCGCGGCAAGCGGGGGCAAGACGCCTCAACCGGTGATGATGCTGTGGTCGCCTGCCCTCGCTGTTGTGCCCGTGACCATCCATGTTCCGCTGCGTGAGGCGATCTCGCGGCTTTCGACGGAATTGATCGTCACGACCGCGCACATCGTGGTAGCGGATCTGAAAACCCGGTTCGGCCTGGCCCAACCCAGGCTCGCGGTTTCCGGCCTGAATCCGCATGCAGGTGAAGACGGCTCACTGGGCGGTGAGGAAAAGACAATCGTGACGCCGGCGATCGAAATCCTCCGTGATCAAGGCATCGAAATCCGCGGGCCGGTGCCGGCCGACACCATGTTCCACGAAGCGGCGCGCAAAACCTACGACTGCGCGATTTGCATGTATCACGATCAGGCGCTGATCCCGATCAAGACGGTGGCTTTTGACGAGGCTGTCAATGTGACGCTCGGGCTGCCGTTCATTCGCACATCGCCCGATCATGGCACGGCTTTTGACATTGCCGGTACCGGCCGGGCTTATCCCTCCAGCCTGATCGCTGCGTTGCGACTGGCGGCACGGATTGCGGCGGCGCAGGTGGCATGAGCGCGATCGACGATCTTCCGCCACTTCGCGAGGTCATTCGCCAGCACGCCCTGTCAGCCCGCAAATCGCTTGGCCAGAACTTTTTGCTCGACCTCAACCTTACGGCGCGCATCGCGCGCGCCGCCGGCAACCTGGAAGATGCCACGGTTATTGAGGTCGGCCCCGGTCCCGGAGGCCTGACACGGGCGTTGCTGGCATTGGGAGCGCGGCGCGTCATCGCGGTCGAGCGCGACGAACGCGCGCTTCCGGTGCTCCAGGAGATCTCAAAACGTTATCCGGGACGGCTAGAGATTGTCTGCGCCGACGCGCAGCATTTCGATCCGCGCCCCTTGCTCGGCGGCGTCAAGGCAAAGATTGTCGCCAACCTGCCCTACAACATCGCCACCGCGCTGCTGATCGACTGGCTTTCGACCGAGCCGTGGCCACCCTGGTACGACATGATGGTCTTGATGTTTCAGCGCGAGGTGGCCGAGCGCATTGTCGCGCGCGAAAACGAGGAAGCCTATGGCCGGCTGGCCGTGCTCGCCAACTGGCGCGCCGAAACAAAGATCCTGTTCGACATTTCTCCGGCGGCATTCGTGCCGCAGCCGAAGGTCACCTCGTCCGTCGTGCGATTGGTGCCGCGCCTCGAGCCGCAGCGATGCGATCGCCGGGCGCTCGAGCAAGTTGCGGCGGCGGCTTTCGGCCAACGTCGCAAAATGCTGCGGCAAAGTCTTAAGTCGCTCGCAGTCGAACCGGCTCGCCTTGCTGCCGCGGCGCATGTCGATCCGACCAGGCGCGCCGAGACCATTCCGGTCAGTGGCTTTGTTGCCATGGCCCGCGAATTGACCGATATACGGCAACAGAAATAACGTGACTTGAGGAGAACGCCCCATGGCGCTGATGCAACGGCAATCATTAGTCAAGTTCGACGCGCCACTGTGCGAAACCATCGTGGAGACGCCGAAGCCGCAGGGCAAGGAAGTTCTTGTCCGGATCGAGCGCTGCGGGCTCTGCCACTCCGACCTCCACATCCAGGACGGCTATGCCGACCTCGGCGGCGGCAAGCGGCTCGATACCACCCGTGGCACGACACTGCCGTTCACGCTCGGACACGAGATCGCGGGGATTGTCGAGGAAGTCGGCTCCGATGTTTCGAAACAACTGATCGGCAGCAGGAAAGCGGTTTTTCCGTGGATCGGTTGCGGTCAATGCCGCGACTGCGCCAATGGCGACGAGAATCTCTGCCTCAAGCAGCGCTTTCTCGGCGTCTCCATCGACGGCGGCTTTGCCAGCCATGTGCTGGTGCCGGAGGCAAAATACCTGCTTGATTATGATCCGCTGCCGGTCAATCAGGCCGCTACCCTGATGTGCTCCGGCGTGACCGCGTACGGTGCGCTGAAGCGGCTGGTCGACCGGCCCCGTCAGCGCAATCTCCTGCTGATCGGCCTCGGCGGCGTCGGCATGATGGGGCTGGCTTTCGCACAGGCAATGTTCAAGCAGAAAATCTCGGTTGCCGATCTCAGTCAGGCTGCGCGAGAAGCGGCGCTGAAGAACGGCGCCGATCTCGCCTACGATCCCTCCGAAGCCGATGTGGTCAAACGGATCATCAAGGAAACCGAGGGCGGATTCGATGAAATCGTCGACTTTGCCGGCAACGACAAGTCGATGGCGTTTGCGGTATCCGTCCTCGCGCGGGGTGGCAAGATCGTCGTTTCCGGATTGATGGGCGGCAATTTCAGCTTGCCCATGGTGCAATGGATCTACAAGCGCATGACCATCGAGGGCTTCATGGTCGGAACACTGGCCGAGGCACACGAGCTGATGGCGCTTGCGCGCGCGGGCAAGATCAAGCCCACGCCCATGAAGGAAGAGCCAATGGGCGACGTTCAGAAATGGATCGACGAATTGAGGGCCGGAAAAGTCGTCGGACGTATCGTGCTGAAGAACTGACGCAGACCAACCCATAAGCCTCGCCGCTGGTCAGATACATCAACCGGCAAAGGTCCCGCATTGTTCATCTCGGGCGCGTAAACGCGAGCCCGAATTAAGCCGCATGCTGTCCGGAATTGCGGCTCATTGCGACCCAACTCTTTTCGGAGGCTTGGGTGGTGAGTCGCGCACGATCACCGGAGCCGCACATGTCAAACCCAGCCGCGAAGTGCGTATCAGCAGTGTTCGCCAGTATCCTGGCGGGCGCGTGTCTTGCAACGCTGTCGCACAGCGCGACGAGCGCCGCCGAGGATTGTCTTTCCTCTCCAAAAAAAGAGGGAACGCCTGTTGGAAGCCATTGGTACTATCGCGTCGATCGCGCCACCAAACGCCATTGCTGGTTTCTTCGGGAAGTAGGGGAAACCCTCCCGCCCATTCTCGCGCCGTCCTCCCGCTCTGCGAGGCAAATTTCCCCGCAACCCGAGACCGGTACGCAGCGTTCCGTATCCGACGCTCGCGCCGAACTACCCGCGCAGCAAACCTTCGAACGGCCTGCTGGCAATTTTCCCTCAATTCCGATGGTGCAGGCGGACGCCGCACCCGCAGGCACTAGCGCGGGCCGATCACCAGGTGCAGCGGCAAACCTATCCGTAATCGCCTCGCGTTGGCCCGAACCGTCAGGTGTGAGTTCGAGCTTCACTCCAGGTCCGGCAGCGGAGAAGTTGGCTACGAACGTGCAAACGACTTCTCCAGCCGCTCCGCCGCCACCTGTCGCATCCACCCCGCTCGCCGCGGAGCAAAATCCGGAAGCTTCGTTTCCGGTGCTGCTAAGCGTTGTCGCTGGCGCGCTGGTGCTCGCGGGACTAATTTCAACCGCCCTGCTCTGGCGTCATGGACTGCGGCCATCCATCAGGTTGCGCGCACGTCGGGACAATATGCGGGAGCCGACGGATGACGACCGTATCGTACTGTCGGATGATCCAGATCCGATACTGCCACCTCCGTCCCGTTTCGCACGTGACGTTGATCGACCCGGTAAGGCAAACGGGCGCATCGAGGAATTCTTCTCGCACTTTTCCAGGCGGGCCGCGACCTGAGGCTCGCTATTTTTCCAGCTGCCGCTGCAGCTCCCGCACGAACGTCGTCAAGCCTGTACGGCGCTCGCGCTTGAGCCGCTCGGCCTTCAGGATCGACTGGACCTCGGCAAACGCTTGATCGATATCGTGATTGATGACGATGTAGTCGTATTCGGCCCAATGGCTCAATTCGTGGCTGGCGCGGCTCATGCGCGTCCGAATCACCTCATCGGAATCCTGCGCTCGCGAGTGCAGCCGTTTCTCCAGATCGGCGGCGGAAGGTGGCAGGATGAATACGCTGACGACGTCGGCCCGGGCCTTTTCGCGCAGTTGTTGCGTGCCCTGCCAGTCGATATCGAACAGCACGTCCTGCCCCGCCGATAGAGCCGCCTCGACCGGCGCGCGCGGCGTGCCGTATCGACGTTCGAATACCGTAGCCCATTCCAGCAACTCGCTCCCCTTCACCATCTGCTCGAATTTTTCATTGTCGATGAAGTAATAATCCCGGCCGTCGATTTCGCCGGGCCGCACCGGGCGCGTGGTCGCGGAGACTGACATCTTCAGGCCCGGCATGCGTTCGATCAGCAGACGGGACAGGGTGGTCTTTCCCGCGCCTGAGGGCGATGACAACACGAACATGAGTCCGCGCCGCTCAACACCGCCAATGCCGTGGCCACCCGCCTTCATCGATCACTCCAGATTTTGAACCTGTTCCCGGAACTGCTCGACCACGTTCTTCATCTCCAGCCCGGTATTAGTCAATTCGATATCGTTCGACTTGGAGCAGCAGGTATTGACCTCACGATTGAATTCCTGCGCGAGGAAATCAAGCCGGCGTCCGATCGGGCCACCCCTGCTGATCATCTCGCGCGCCTGCGAGATGTGCGAGGCGATTCGATCGAGTTCTTCGCGAATGTCGGCCTTGGCCGCAATCAGAAGCGCTTCTTGATTAAGCCGGTCGGGATCGAAACGGTCGGAGGTCTCCAGCAATGCGGCGACTTGCTCGGCGAGCCGCGTCCTGATCGCCTCGGGCTTGCGGCCGGGAGCTGCCTCCGCCTTGCTTGCAAGGCGCTCAATCTCATCCATGCGCTGCGACAGGATTTGCCCCAGCGTTACGCCCTCGCGCTGGCGCATCTCCACTAGCTCAAGAAGTGCCTGATCGAAGGCGGTGCCGGCCGCAGCCTTCGCCGCCTTGTCTTCGGCCTCGTTGTTTTCCGGCTCAACCACCTCGATGACGCCCTTGATAGCCAGCAGTCCATCGATGCTCGGTGCCACCGCGTCAATCTTGCCGGCGAGAACGCCCGCAACGTTCACGATCGAGGCCAATACCTCCTCATTGATACGCACTGTCGAGACCGGGTTGGTGCGCTTGACGTTCAGATTGGCATACACCGTTCCGCGCGACAGCACCTCGCCGGCTCGCTTCTTGGCGACAGCCTCGAGGTCGTCCCAGCCGGGCGGCAGCCGCATCCGCAAGTCGAACCCTTTGGCATTGACCGACTTCAACTCCCACTCGAACGCGTATGGCCCGCTGACGCCGTGGCTTCGGGCAAACCCGGTCATGCTCGAAAGCGCCATTACGTGATTCTCTCCGCCAACCTCGGCTGTGGGATTCGCAATAAACCTTATCGCGTATTGCGCCACAGTGGATAACGCTTTCGCCAATAGAACAGGCGCAAAGCCGACTTGGGTCCGGGTTGCACAGCGGGCAGTCTAGCGCTGAAGCACGACTGGGGGCGAAGTTGTGGATTCAACGGTACCCTGCCGGGGCGAAGGGACTTCTCGGGCGGGTTTTTTCGCGGGCGCGGGCTTCGTCGTCGCGGTTGGATTGGGGTCAGCTGGCGCGTTCGCGGTGCCCGACACGGGATCGTCAGTCGGCTCCGCGGTGTCGTTCTGAATTTGCTTCTCGATGGCGCGCAGCTTAGCTACATTCTTCTGGTGCTGATCGTAAGTATCGCTGAACGCGTGGCCGCCGGTGCCGTCCGCGACGAAGAACAGATCGCGGGTGCGTGCCGGATTGGCGGCGGCTTCCAGCGAGGCGCGCCCCGGATTGGCGATCGGCCCTGGCGGAAGCCCGTCAACCACATAGGTGTTGTACGGCGACGGTTGCTGAATTTCGCTACGTTTGATCGGCCGTCCCAGTGTTCCCCTGCCGCCGACCAGCCCGTAAATAATGGTTGGATCCGACTGCAGCTTTATCTTTTGCCGCAGCCGATTGATGAACACCGAGGCAACCCGGCTCCGTTCGTCCGACTTGCCGGTTTCCTTCTCGACAATCGATGCCAGCGTGACCAGTTGCTCGGGCGTCTTGATCGGCAGGTCCGGAGTGCGGCGCTCCCAGATTTCGGCGAGCGCGCGCTTGTGCGCCTGCTGCATGCGGGCGATCACCTGCTCGCGAGTGGTGCCACGTGGGAATTTGTATGTTTCCGGCAGCATCGTGCCTTCGCGCGGCATTTCGCGGACCGAGCCCGAGAA
>VAZS01000256.1 GCA_005884855.1 Alphaproteobacteria bacterium
CATTGTTCGGCTCGCTCGGCACCGCGCCGCAGACCGCCGTGCACAAATATCTCAACTCCAAAGGCGTGCCGCAGCTTCTGCTCAACACCGGCGCATCGAAATGGAACGATCCGAAGAATCACAAATGGACCATGGCGGGATTACCTCTCTATCCGACCGAAGCACGAATTCTCGCCAAGCATGTCGTCAGCGTGAAGCCGAACGCCAAGGTGGGGATTCTCTACCAGAACGACGATTTCGGCCGCGATTTTCTCGGGCCGTTCAAACAGGTGCTGGCGGATGCCGGCGGCGGCGCCAAGGTGATCCTGGAGCAGACTTACGATCTCACCGATCCGACCATCGATTCCCAGCTTATCAATCTGTCCAAGTCGGGCGCGGATGTTTTCTACAACATCAGCACCGGCAAGGCTTCATCGCAATCAATCCGTAAAGTAGCCGAGCTCGGATGGAAACCGTTGCAGTTGCTCTCGGCAGGCTCGACCGGCCGCTCGATTCTCAACGCCGCTGGCTTTGAGAACGCCACCGGGATCGTCGCCATCCGCTACGCCAAGGAAGTCGGCGTGGCGCGCTGGGAGAAGGATCCCGACGTGATGGCGTTCGAGGAGTTACGGAAGAAATATCTGCCCAATGTCGATCCAGACAATACCATTGCATTCGCGGGCTATGGCCAGGTGGCGACGATGGCTGAGATCCTGCGCCGTTGTGGCGACGAGCTGACGCGCGCCAATGTATTGAAGCAGGCGACCACGCTGACGGGCTTTCACTCGCCGTATTTTCTCGATGGCATCACCTACAGCTATACGCCTGATGACTATACACCGATGAAGACGCTCTACATCTCGATCTTCAACGGCAAGGACTGGGATATTTCCGACAGGCCTGTCACGGAGTGATTGGCGATGATCACGGCAGTGGACGACATTCGTCCGCTGTCGGCCCTCGACGAAACCGCCGCAACGGCTTACCTGTTTTGCCGTGCCGCCCCGCATCATCGCTTCTCCGGCCGAGAACGCCGCGCTGCTGCCGGACCGTTTCCGCCGATGGTTCGCCGCGCGCGGATGGAGCCCGCGCGAACACCAGCTTGAGCTGCTGGCGAAGTCGCGTGAAGACCGTTCCGCGCTGCTGATTGCCCCGACCGGAGCCGGCAAGACATTGGCCGGATTCCTGCCGACGCTTGTCGAACTGAGCGCGTCCTCGCCCAAGGCTCCATCTGCGCATCTCTCCCCACACGCTGCGCATGCGGCAGGAGGCGAGACGACGCAATCTTCGCGTCCGAACATCATCTCCACCGGACGTGGCCTGCAGCGCAGCCGCGGCCTGCACACGCTCTACATCTCCCCCTTGAAGGCGCTCGCCATCGACATTGCGCGAAATCTGGAAACCCCTGTTTCCGAGATAGGTCTGCCGATCAAGGTCGAGACCCGCACCGGCGACACGCCGGTCTCGCGACGCCAGCGCCAGCGCCGCTACCCGCCAGACATTCTGCTCACCACTCCGGAGCAACTGGCGTTGTTGCTGTCGTCCGACGACGCGCCGTTCCTGTTCTCCTCGCTGCGGCGGATCGTGCTGGATGAGTTACATGCGCTGGTGACTTCCAAGCGCGGCGACTTGCTGTCGCTTGGACTGGCGCGACTGTGGCAACTAGCGCCTCAAATGCGCTCGATCGGGCTGTCGGCCACGGTCGCAGAGCCGGAATCCCTGGCGCGCTTTCTGGTGCCGCAGCGGGACGGGGTCTGCGAAGCCGCCGACCTTGTGGTAGCGGACGGCGCTGCGGCCCCGATCGTTGAGATGCTTGACACCCGCGAGCGGTTGCCATGGGCGGGTCACAGCGCGCGCCACGCGCTCGGCGAAATCTACGATCTGATCAAGCGCAACAAGACCACGCTGGTGTTCGTCAACACCCGCAGCCAGGCCGAGATGCTGTTCCAGGATCTCTGGCGCATGAACGACGACGGATTGGCAATCGCGCTGCATCATGGCTCCCTTGACGTCGCACAGCGCCGCAAGGTCGAAGACGCGATGGCGAGCGGAAGGCTGCGCGGTGTGGTGTGCACCTCCTCGCTCGATCTTGGCGTCGACTGGGGCGATGTCGATCTGGTCATCAATATCGGTGCGCCGAAAGGCGCCTCGCGGCTGATGCAGAGGATCGGCCGCGCCAATCATCGCCTCGATGAACCCTCGCGCGCGGTGCTGGTACCGGCCAATCGCTTCGAGGTGCTGGAATGCCGCGTTGCGATCGACGCCGTCGGCGAAAACGCCCAGGATACCCCGCCGCTGCGCACCGGCGCGCTGGATGTGCTGGGGCAGCACGTCCTTGGGCGCGCCTGCGGTGAGCCATTCGTCTCCGATCAGCTTTATCGCGAAGTGCTGACCGCCGCGCCCTATTCGGGTCTTTCGCGATCCGATTTCGATGATGTGGTCGATTTCGTCGCTACCGGCGGCTACGCGCTGAAAACCTACGAGCGTTTCGCCCGTATCAAGCAGGACAAGACGGGACGCTGGCGTGTCGCCAATCCTCGCGTGCGGCAAAGCTATCGGCTCAACGTCGGCACCATTGTCGAAGACACCATGCTCAAGGTGCGCCTGGTTCGCTCGCGCGGCGGCGGTTCGGGATCGACCGGCGCCTTGGGGCGCGGCGGCCGCATGCTTGGCGAGATCGAAGAAGCTTTTATCGAGGGACTGGTGATCGGCGACACGTTTGTGTTTGCCGGCGAGGTCGTGCGCTACGAAGCGCTCGCGGAAGACCACGTCTATGTCTCGCGCGCCAACGACAAGGACGCGAAGGTGCCATCCTACATGGGAGGCAAGTTTCCGCTTTCGACTTACCTCGCCGAGCGGGTCCGCAAATTGCTCGACGACAGCCGGGCCTGGAGCGCCTTGCCGGAGCAGGCGCGCGACTGGCTGTCGCTGCAACGCGATGTTTCGCAGGTCCCCGGCGTGCGCGAGCTGCTGGTGGAAACCTTTCCGCGCGCCGACAAGCACTACCTCATCTGTTATCCGTTCGAGGGCCGGCTCGCGCACCAGACGCTTGGCATGTTGCTGACGAGACGGCTGGAGCGCGCCCGCGCCCGGCCGCTCGGCTTTGTTGCCAATGAGTATGCGCTTGCCGTATGGGGTCTCGGCGATCTGTCATTCATGGTCCGCCAAGGAAAATTGAATCTCGATTTGCTGTTCGATCCCGACATGCTGGGCGACGATCTCGAAGCATGGCTTGCGGAATCCGCGATGATGAAACGCACCTTCCGCACGTGCGCTATCATTTCCGGGTTGATCGCGCGGCGATTCACCGGCGAGGAAAAAACCCGCCGACAGGTGCTGTTCTCGACCGATTTGATCTACGATGTGCTGCGCAAGCACCAGGGCGATCACGTGCTGCTGCGCGCCGCCCGCGCCGATGCGGCTACCGGCCTGCTCGATATTCGCAGAGTCAGTGATATGCTGCTGCGGATCAAGGGCCGAATCATCCACAGGGAACTCGACCGGGTTTCACCGCTTGCGGTGCCGGTGATGCTGGAAATCGGCCGTGAGTCGGTTTATGGCGAAGCTTCGGACGAGTTGCTGGCCGAGGCCGCCCAGGAACTGGTGAAAGAGGCGACTGGATAACCATGGCGGCGCGCGCGCAATCCTCGCACGACAAGCCTCCTGCTGCGGGCGCGGGTAGCCTAGATGTTGCGGGCGTGAGCTTCATCGCCGACCTGTTCGGCGCGTTGTTCTGGGAAGACCAAGGCCTGCTTGTGGTCTCCGACCTGCATCTGGAAAAAGGCTCGAGTTTTGCCGCGCGCGGCGTGCTGTTGCCGCCCTACGATACCGTGGACACGCTCGGCCGTCTTGGGGTTGTGATCGCGCGGCACGATCCTCGGGTGGTGATTGCGCTAGGCGACAGTTTTCATGACCGCGACGCGCATGACCGGCTCTCCGCAGCGGACCGTGACGCTATCGCGGCAATGCAGGCGGGTCGGGACTGGCTCTGGATATCGGGCAATCACGATCCGGCGCTCCCGACCTCTCTGGGTGGCGTCGTGGCTCATGAGGTTGCTGTCGGGCCCATTGTGTTTCGCCACGAGCCGACCGGGGTATCTGGCGAAATCGCCGGTCATCTGCATCCGAAGGCGCGCATATCGACGCGCGGGCGTTCGATGGAACGGCGATGTTTCGCCTGCGACGGCGAGCGCGCCATAATGCCGGCATTCGGCGCCTATACCGGTGGTCTCAGCATTCGTGACGAGGCATTTTCAAGGATATTCCAGACCCTGACATTCCTGGTGCACGTGCTCGGCGATGTCAGGCTGCACACCATCGCCGCGTCCCGCTGCCATTGAAGCTTGAACTTGAGCTCGCCCAGCCTCTCAACACATCGCAGACACGTTAGTCCTTGCGAAACACGATAGAGGCCATCCAGCCGGTCATCAGTGCCATCAGTGCAGTGACCAAACCGTAAACCAGGCCTTCCTGGCGGGCGGTGGTTGCGACGAACTGTTCGAAACCTACTTTGACGATCTCAAACGCGGTTTCAGCCCGCGTCACCAGCGCGCCATTGGAAAACAGCTTGATCTCGACGTTATAGGTGCCGATCGGCACCGCGGCGGGAAGCGGAATCCCGGTACGAAACAGCGTTGGCGTCAGGAATGTCACGGCCGAAGTATCTTCGCGATACAGCCCATGTTCGGAGCGCAACCGCACAAAGGCGCTGCGGAACGGATCGTTCGGCACGACATCGGCATAGTCGGGCCCGACACGCTGGGTCAGCAGCACATTATTAAGGCCGAGCTGCTGCCGACGCTCCACTTCGGGCGGAGCGATGGCGTCGAACGGCCGGTTGGCAAACAGCGCGAGGTAGCTCGGCACTTGCAGAAACTGCCGGTAATCGGTGTTGATCCAGATCCCGAATTTGCGCTCCTTGCGGCGCGTCACCATGTCGGCGCGAGGCCCGGAGACGGTGACGACGAGATCGTAAGCACTACGGTTGGCGGGTGTGGACGCATCCCTTTCGACCGAGCCGAACAGCACGAGCTCTTCGCCCGAATAGTTTGGCGTCACCGTCACGCGGTGATTCGAGACGGAGACGATCAGCCGCTCCGCCCGGGCCTGTGGCACAGCCAAGGCCGTGGCCAGCACCAGCACAGCGCCTAGAGTTCCCAGTGAGGCGCGCCCGATCATCCGCCGCCTCCGGTTTCGCGGATCGTGAAGAGATCATCGGGGCGCAGACCAAGTTCGACCGCAAAGCGGATTCCGACCGCGAGAATCAGTAACCCCAGCAGCAGCCGCAGATGTTCGCCGCGAATCTTCTGACCGGCGCGGGCACCAAACTGCGCGCCGGTCACCCCGCCCACCATCAGAATCAGCGCCAGCACCGCGTCGACCAGATGGTTGGTGACGGCGTGCAGCATGGTGGCAAAGAGCATGGTGACCAGCGTCAGCACCATCGAGGTGCCAATCACGGTAGAGGTCGGCACCCGCAACAGGTAGATCATGATCGGGACCAGGATAAAGGCGCCGCCGATCCCCATCACGGCCCCGATGAAGCCGATCATGACGCCAACAGCGACGATCGGGATCACCGACAAATAGATCTTGGACCGCTTGAAGCGCATCTTCAGCGGCAG
>VAZS01000170.1:0-1239 GCA_005884855.1 Alphaproteobacteria bacterium
CCAAAACGCCCATTTCGCTCCGATTCCAACGAAAGCCGGTTCCACAACTCTTTGATACTCCTGGAACTTTTAATAGCCTCGCATTGCAGCAAATTTTAGACACAATTGACCCGGATAAGCCGGTTCATCACACAAATCGGGGACCTGAATCATGCGTGTCAACCGCATCGGTACTGCGTTGTTTGTTTCTGCCATTTCCTTGGCTGCTCCAGCGATGGCGCAGACGCCATATGACGGACTGTGGAACGTGACCGTAGTCACAAAAAGCGGCAGCTGCGAACCAGAGACGCGCTCGACGCTTACTATTACGGACGGTAAGATTTCCGCGCCAGGCTCCGAGGTGTCCGGCAGCATCGGGCGGGAAGGTCTCGTGAAGGTTTCGATCGGTGGTGCATATGCAAATGGCCAGCTCAGCGGCAATGCCGGGTCGGGAAAATGGAACGGGGCGTCTGCAGGCATCCCGTGCAGCGGTCGGTGGGAAGCTTCGCGCCAGTAAAGCTAGTCGAGCCAATGACACCTTCAGCTTCTTCAGCCGACTGATATTCGCCGTCACGTTATTTGTCGCGACGGTTTCTGGCTCCGAAAGCTACGCACAATCGGGTCCGTTTGCCGGCATGGCAGGAGTTTGGGCCGGCGGCGGAACCGTCACCCTCGACGATGGCTCAAGTGAACGCATTCGCTGCCGCGCCACCTATGCCGTCGGCGCGGGCGGTGCCGGCCTCAACATGAGCCTGCTGTGCGCCAGCGACAGCTATAGATTCGATCTCACAGGCAACCTCATCTCGGATCGCGGCGTACTGTCGGGGACCTGGGGGGAAAGCAGCCGCGGCATCAACGGCACGCTGCAGGGACGCGGAGCCAATGGCAATTTTCAGTTGGCCGCGAATGCAGGCGGATTCAACGCAAACCTTTCATTGACGACGCGCGGCAACCGACAGTCCGTGAACATCACAGCTCAAAGCGGCTTCAGGGGTGCCTCGATCGCGTTGTCGCGGCGTTAGCGTTTCGCCGCTAACTCCCATATCTGGGATTCGCCAGCTTCGCCGCGGTCTCCTTCATGGTCTTTGCGATCAGCAGCGCCTGTTCCTTGTTGAGCGCATAATCCTGCACGCCCTTATGCGTGGTCAACGAAAGCACCATGATATCCGGTTGGTTCTCCGGCCAACCGGTGGCGAAGGCGGTCACAAAATCCGCCGAGGTCGATCGTTTTGTCATCGAGATATCCTTTGGCAAAATCGG
>VAZS01000170.1:1269-4887 GCA_005884855.1 Alphaproteobacteria bacterium
ATTTCGCCCGAGCGTCTCGCGCCAGGCCGCGCCGATGCCCGCGCCAGCGGCTTCGTACTCGCTTCGGCTGGTCAAATACCAGGTCAGGCGAACGATATGCTCAGGTCCCGCCCCCCGCTTCCGAGAGTAGCTTGGTGATACGCCGCAATGCCACCGCCACTTGCCCGGCCAGATCGGGTTGGTAGTTGCCCTCCTGGTCGCCACCAGTCTGGCCGGCAAGCACGATCCACCGGCCAGGACCATCGACCTCAATGCCATGCGAGAAGCCACGCGGCTTCGACCATTCGGCGGGTTGCAAGACACGCATCGGCAGGTTCTCCAGTTTCGCCATGCTCGCTCACGTCGGAGATCGCGAGCAACACACCGTTAGCACCGATCGTACGCACGGCGCATCACTGCGTCAGCATATTTGCGCGTTGCAAATCCGGACGCGGTCGCCGATACCGGCCCTCACACACCCAACCTCTCGCGCTTGCGGCATGTCTGGCAATCCCCCCTGATGGATCGAACACCTTCCAAACCGAGGGCCGCGCTGTGGATGGCAGGGTGGCTCGCCCTGATGCTGATCGTGGCGATTGCCGGTCGCGAGACCACGCGTGAGCTGAACGTATTTCAGATCATGGAGGTCCGCTCGACGCTCGGCTTGCTCATGCTTTACCCGCTTGTTCGTCTCAACGGAGGGCTCGCGGCGATGCGGACCTCGCGGCCGCTGCAGCATGTTGGACGCAACCTCATCCACTATGCCGCGCAGCTCGGATGGTTCTTTGCATTGACGCTGATCCCACTTGGACAGGTCGTCTCGATCGAGTTCACCATGCCGATCTGGACCGCCATCCTGGCCGCGAGCTTTCTCGGCGAGCGGCTTACGGTTGGGAAGATCGCCGCCGTCGTGCTTGGGGTAGTTGGTGTCATCGTCATCGTCCGGCCGGCGACCGGCGAGATCAATCCAGGTCAGCTGATCGCGCTGGGTGCCGCTGTGGGCTTCGGCATTTCCGTGGCCATGATGAAGTCCCTGACCCGGACCGAAAAGACGTTGGCGATCATCTTCTGGATGCTGGTGATTCAGTCCGTGGCCGGATTTCTTCCATCCCTGTACGTCTGGAGATGGCCGACTGCCTACGCCTGGAGCTGGCTGGTCGTGATCGCGTTTTGCGGCACGTTTTCCCACTACTGCATGGCAAGGGCGATGCTTTATGCCGACGCCACCGTGGTGCTGCCGATGGATTTCCTGCGGGTCCCGCTTACCGCCGCCGCGGGCTGGCTGATCTATTCGGAACGGCTAGACACATTGACGGTGCTGGGCGCCGCGCTGATCCTTACCGGCAATCTGTTGAACCTGAGAGGGGTGCCTCGGCTTCCCGCTCGGGCCGGAGCCTGAGCGCTTGCGGGCGTTGGGCTGATTCTTGGTCACGCGCCCGGGGAAATGCTATTTGCCCGCTGCCCTACGCAGCGCATCATTGATCCGATCCTGCCAGCCGGGCCCGCCCTGCTGGAAGTGCTCGAGCACGTCCTGATCGATCCGCAGCGAAACCAGCTCCTTCACGCCAGGAAGTGCGACTTGCTTCGGCGGCGCTTCCGCCACCTTGGTCGTGGTCCGCTTGAACGCCGCCTCGGCCTCGGTGCGGGCATCATTAAGTGTCCTAGGTCGTCTCGGTTGGTCTGCCACGTCTAAATTCCTTCAAACAGCGCCGTCGATAGATAGCGCTCGGAGAACGATGGGACGATTGCAAGAATGGTCTTGCCAGCGGCTTCCGGCCGCTTTCCGATCTGCAACGCGGCGGCTATCGCCGCGCCCGAGGAAATGCCGCCGGCAATCCCCTCGCTACGTGCCAGCGCGCGTGAGGTTTCGATCGCGCATGAGCTGTTGATCTTCACGATTTCGTCGATCACAGAGCGGTCCAGGATGTCCGGAATGAAGCCGGCGCCGATGCCCTGGATCTTGTGCGGCGAGTGCTGCCCGCCTGATAACACCGGGCTTTCCTCGGGTTCCACCGCGATCACGCGCAAAGAAGGCTTGCGGGCCTTGAGCACCTGCCCGACCCCGGTGATTGTGCCGCCGGTACCGACACCTGCGACGAAATAATCGATTTGGCCGCCTGTGTCGTTCCAGATTTCCTCCGCCGTGGTGCGGCGGTGAATTTCGGGATTGGCGAGGTTCTTGAATTGCTGTGGCATGACCGCATTCGGGGTTGTACGGACCAGCTCTTCGGCCGTCGCGATCGATCCCTTCATGCCTTGGGCGGCAGGCGTCAGAACGATTTCGGCGCCAAGAAACGCCAGCATCTTGCGACGTTCGACCGACATCGATTCCGGCATCACCAGCTTCAGCCGGTATCCGCGAGACGCGGCGACAAAAGCCAGGGCGATGCCGGTATTGCCCGAAGTCGGTTCGATCAACACGGTGTCCGCGTTGATCACGCCGGATTTCTCCATCGCCACCACCATTGCCGCCCCAATACGGTCCTTAACGCTGGCGGCCGGACTGAAATATTCCAGCTTCGCGAGGATGATAGCGTCGGCGCCATGCGCGGCGGGCAAATTCCGCAACCGAACTATCGGGGTATCGCCTATCGCGTCGACGATACTGTCGAATACACGGCCACGGCCGCGAGAGTGCACTGCACTCGCAGGTGACGAGGCGTCCATGCCGAACTCCTGTTGCCGCAGTTCCGGGAATTAAGAGCTATTCCCTCATTGGCGCAGCTCGTCTCAACGTGCAAGTCGTGAATGCTCTTGACCGAATTCGCTGCGTTGCAAAACTTTTTTATTGCCCAAATATCGTAAAACCAACGCATTTCTGTTGCGAGATCGTCAAGGAAATCCTTTTATGTAAGTTCAGGTTCAAATCGCAAGGAGCTCACGATGTCATCGATCGCTGAAGTCCTGCCAAACTCCGCGCACGACCCGCGCGGAAGTGATTTGCCGACCTGTCCGGTTTGCGCGGATTCAATGGTGGCCGCCGAAGCGTCAGCTTATGTCGCCGACAACGTCGTCAGCTATCTCTGGACGTGCGACACCTGTGGCTATGGTTTCGTGACCAAGCACGCGCTCAACCGCTTTGCCTGCAATTAACTCTTCGCAAGTTATTTGAGACGTAATTTGAGTGATCGCGTTTAGCGCGGGACGATGTCGCCCTTTGTCCAGTCGGCGCGTGTGCGTTCACGGAAATTCGCGAAAACTCCCTTTGAGATCGCTTGCCTGATATCCTGCATAAGGTGCTGGTAGTAGGCGATGTTGATTTCCGAAAGCAGCATCGCCCCCAGGGTCTCGCCCGATTTGATGAGATGGTGCAGATACGCGCGCGAATAGTCGCGCGTCGATGGCCACTGACTTTCCTCATCAAGCGGCCGCGGATCGTCGGCATGTCGGGCATTGCGCAGATTGATCTGACCGAATCGCGTGAATGCCATCCCGTGGCGGCCGTTGCGCGTTGGCATCACGCAATCGAACATATCGATCCCCCGCGCGACCGCCTCCAGCATGTCTTCGGGCGTGCCGACGCCCATCAGATATCGAGGCTTGTCCTGCGGCAGAATCGGTGCGACCTCCTCGACCATGGCCAGCATCACCGATTGCGGTTCGCCTACCGCAAGGCCGCCGATTGCATAACCGGGAAAG
>VAZS01000257.1 GCA_005884855.1 Alphaproteobacteria bacterium
AGGGTGACTAGCTGGTCTTCATGGGCGTCTTCGAATTCGAGGGCTTCAGAGCCTCTCGACTCTGATGCGGCTTCTGGCTCCTGTGTCTCCTCAACAACCTGTGATGGTCGTTGGGTTTGGCTTGCCTCCGGCGTCTTCCGCGATGAAGAGCGTAGACGCTGCAAAAGCTCTTTGAGCTGAGATTCCATAGCGGTAACCTTGCTTTCCAGCTGGAGGTACGGCTGTGATTGTGGCTGGATGGTAGAGCTGCCTGAATCGATGTTCTGCCCGACCGGCGAGCCTTCGTGAGGTTTGTTATTGCCCAAGTCAGCCGACGAATGAGCAACTGACTGGCTTCGGGTGATGTGAGAGGGAGCGGGCTGTTGATCTTTCCTCTTCGCCATGATGAGATGTTTGATGATATGAGGTGTTGTGATGATGCCTCGATGTAGTAAGAATAAGGTGGACAAACAAGCTTGACTAAGCGAGTTTGATGCTCATAGGTGATGGAATCGTATGATATGATGACACGCGACCATAGGAAAGAGACGAAATCCCCTTGGTGATAAGTCTCTTGTGAATTATAGTGTAACGGGGTTACTCTCCGCCCCTTGCTGCCAGGTATCTGACACAAATAATTGATGATAGGGCTTTGAGCAAGGCCGTGAGGATTAACTCGAGAGTCCTAATATCAGGAAGAGGATTAAGCTCAAGAAAGAGATGATTATATGATAGATTAGAACGAGTTAAGTATGATGATAATATAACAGTATAATTCACAAGGCGCGGACTCTGATGATGATAGAAGCTTCCTCCCAAGAGAACTGGTCTCCATATAAGAGCAGGAGGGAAAGCGAGAGACGAAGCGGTGATCCCCTGTCCATAGAGAGCCTATGATACAGAGACACGTCTTTCCGAGTCGTGCCGGTGACCAGCACCTCAGCGTCCAGGTAGGCCCCTGTAACACTACCTCCCCTTCCAAAGGATTGTCCTCAATCCTAGTGATGAGATGAATATACATGTAAAGAACAGATAGTCTCGTTAAAACCTGGCTGCATTGACGAACAGTCGGCCCTCGTGGGACTCGCAGGAAAGAGTGCTAACTGCCTTTAAAATCGAGAGGGGTAATGCTAGGCAAATAAAAAATGAAAGATGGGACTCCTAACGCCAAGTATAATGCTGGAATAAATAAAGAAAGCGGGACAGGTCTCAGCACTTGATTCCATGTCCGCAACTCCAAACGCCAAAGTATGAGGGTATTATGAAGACGTAAGGAGATAAATAAATGAATATATAAAAAGGAGGCGAAGCGCCTAAGCGTCGGCATTGACGTCATTTGTGTCCCGATCGTCGTCCTCGTCCCAGTCAGAAGCTTTCGCCAAATCCTTGCCGCGGAGAGATGGATCCATGGGAGCGTCAGGGTGATCAAGATGGAACTGCCGTAGAAAATGCATGGCGCCATCGGCAAACGCGTCTACGTTCTCCCAGGTGCTTTCTCCAGGCGGATAATCCTTCCATTTGACTAAGTAATTGACCCACCATTTCTTTCCTTTCTTGGGCTTTCGAATCTCGCTCCGTATGACGTGTTCGATTTCGTATTCCTTTTCCCCATCGACTATGACGGGATCAGGGCGAGCTTGACGGCGGCCTTCGATGGTGCTTTTGTGATATGGCTCCAGAAGCGCAACATGAAAGACGTTGTGACACTTCATAGTCTTTGGGAGCTGAAGTCGTGCGGCACGGTTCCCGATAAGTTCGATAATAGGGAAAGGGCCTTCCAGCTTGTGACTAAGCTTTTTGGAGGATCTCTTTGTTGCGAGATTTCGGCCATCGAGTAGGACTTCGTCGCCAGGCTTGAATGATGGAGCAGGGATCCGATGAGAGTCGAAGTACTTGGACATCCGGTCACGAGTCTTTTCCAGTTGCTCTTTGCAACGCTGGTGAACCTCTTCCATCCAGTGGGCATACAGCGTAGCAGCAGGGTTCTTTGCTTCGGCCTGCCGTAACCAACGGACCTTGGGGTTGTAGCCGTAATTGGCATAGAACGGTGACATCCCTGTAGCCTCGGTCATAGAATTGTTGTACGCGTATTCCGCTAGTGGCAGGAGTTCATACCAGTCGTTCTGATCGTAATTGCAAAAGGCACGGAGATATTGCTCGAGGGTTTGATTGACTCGCTCTGTCTGACCATCAGTCTCTGGATGGAACGCAGTACTTAGCTTTCGACCGACTCCCAGGATTTCCATAAGAGCAGCCCAGAAATAAGAGGTGAATTTAGGATCGCGATCTGAGATGATCTCCTCTGGTAGCCCATGCAGCTTCCAAATCTCTCGGGTGAACCTTTTGGCCAGCTCTTGCGCGTCTATGCTGGCTGGTAATGGGATAAAATGAGCCATTTTCGTAAAACGGTCGACTACCACCCAGATTTGGGAATAGCCGCCTGACTCTGGAAGGTCCACGATGAAGTCCATAGAGATCGAAGTCCACGGGGCGTACGCCAGCTCCAGAGGCTGTAAGAGACCAAATCGCTTATGTCGACGGGACTTGTTATGCTGACAGGAGTCGCAGGTACGAACGTAATCGTTGACGGAAACTTCCATATTGGGCCAGTACCAATTCCGGGTTAGAAGCTCGAGTGTCTTGGCTTGCCCCCAGTGTCCAGCAACTTTGGAGTCATGGTCATGCTCTAATAAACGCAACCGCAGCGGCATAATGTTCGGTATGTATAAGCGCTGCTTGAACCATAGGAGCTCCTCGCTGACTGAGAGATGCTTATCCACCTTGTCATCTTTGCGTTTGATAGATTGCATGATTTGCTGATATTCCGCGTCCTGCTTAGCCACTTGGCGAACTTCATCCAGAAGCTCTTTGGCGAGATGTGATGTTTGGAGAAGCGCGGCTAGCGAGACCGAAGAGACGACAACATGTGGTGGATCGTTGAGCTGTAATTGACCAGGTTTCAGGAGGGACCGAATAGGCTGACGGTCATCACCTCCCCTTCCAAAACGGTACTCCGGACGTCGTGACAATGCATCTGCCTTTCCATTCTGACTGCCTTTCCGGTAGATGATCACAAAGTTGAAATCGCTTAATAGTTCCGCCCATCTGGCTTGTCGCCTGTTGAGCTGCTTGGTAGTATTAAAATACTCCAAGTTCTTGTGATCCGTATAGACAGTGATTGGAGAGCGTACTGACAAAAAGTAATGTCGCCACTGCTTAAAGCATTGAACAATAGCGAGCATCTCTTTGTCGTAGATTTCGTAGTTGACTTCAGCTGGATTCAGCTTTCGGGAGAAGAAGGCGACAGGATGCAGCTTGCCATTATGACGTTGACACAGAACACCAGCTATAGCGAAATCGCTGGCATCGGTCTCTAGGAAGGTTTCCAGATTGGGATCGAAATGTCGTAAAATAGGCTCTGTGGTAAAACAGGCCTTTAAGAACTGAAAGTGTCTCTCGCATGTCCTGGACCAGACGAAATCCTTAGGGTTTCCCTGCAGCGTGTCCGTGATAGGTTTGCAGATGCCTGAGAAGTTTCTGATAAATCGTCGATAAAAATTCGCAAAACCCATGAACACTTGGACATCTTTCGCTGACTTCGGTGATTCCCATTCTTGGATAGTCCTAATAGTCTCGTCAGTCATAGCGATACCTTCAGGAGAAAGAAGATAGCCTAGGAAGTCTACTTCCCGAGCGTGAAAAGCACACTTGTCGATCTCCGCTGCCAGATCATTGTCCATTAAGCGCTGGAGAACTTTTTCAACAAGGGCTTCATGTTCCTCTTCATTGCGCGAATATATGAGAATGTCATCAAGATAGACTATCACGCCTTGGTCAAGAAATTCCCGTAAAATATCATTCATGAAGGCTTGGAAGGTAGCCGGAGCATTGGTCAATCCCATGGGCATTACCAGATACTCGAAATGGCCGTAACGAGTGCGGAAGGCAGTCTTCCACTCATCACCTTCTTTAATCCTGATAAGGTTATAACCAGCCTTCAGATCGATCTTGGTGAATATCTTGGATCCATAGACGCGATCCCTCATCTCGTCCATAAGCGGGAGTGGGTACCGATTCTTGACGGTAATCTTATTGAGACCTCTATAATCGACACAAAGCCTCAGGCCCCGCCCATGAGGTTTTGGAACGAAGAGAATAGGCGCGCCAGCAGGAGATTTTGAAGGTCGAATCTTACCTGTGGACAGCATAACGTCTAGGTACTCTCGTAAAGCTTGTAGCTCTACTTCGGAAAGAGCATAGACTGGGCCCCAGGGAGGAGTTGTCCCGGGAAGAATTTCGATAGCATGGTCGCACGGCCTATGCTTCGGGAGCTCTTTAGCTATCTGCCCATCGAATAGCTTTCGGAAATGGTGGTAACGCTTCGGCAGCCGCAACAAAATTTCCTCTGCGGTGATTGCCGAGATACTGACGCGCAAAGAGCTAGTTGGTCGCCAAGTTCCATCAGGAAGCATCTTGGGGATACCTGAGGTTTGAACGACTGCTCCGATTTGGATGGGTTCAGCTTTCTCAACTAGTATAGCTTCATCCCACTCGACAGAGAACTCGATAGGTTCTTCTTCGACGATGCCTTCGGAGTCGCGCCTGACGTCCGCCTGAGCTACCTCAACTAGCTTGGAGAAACTTACCTGCCAGCTAGCTGGGTTGCCAACATCCGGTCGGTACGACAAGCCCATCTGCTCTCTCCACCAATCTGGTATGATCATGTCATGCCCAGGCTCCATAGGAATTATCTCGAATGGTTGCTTGAACACAAAGCGAGATATCCTGAAAAAAATATTATGAGTGAAGGCTTCCCCTGAAGCAAGGATCCGACCGGCGGCGTCTCTTACTTCGTGCGGGTGATCTCGTTGCACCCTCGGGATCTTATACCGATTCACAAAACGATCGGATAAACAAAAGGTGGTAGAACCAGTATCCATTAACGCCTTTATTCGAATGGCCCTTTTGCCGTAAGGTAACCGTACAGAAACATCGAAGAAAGGACGGGCGCCAATGTGAGGTTCCAAATGAATTCGTTTGTCTGGGGTTCCAGCGCTTGGTTCCCGCAGATTTCTTTTCCGTTTAACGCCTGTAACGCCTTGGGTATCGAAAGAAAAAGACTTTTGGGTATCTGAAGAAAATAAAATATCCTCACGGGTTCCAGCACTTGGTTCCCGGGGAGTGATGGTATCGGTGGGCGCTCTTATCGTAGAAGAAACATTCCCGCAATCCGGCGGCGTCCTGACCGGACCTGCAGAGGTCATGGTGACGAGTGTTCGCTGATCGGCCATGTGTCTAGCTCACGATCATCGATTTCCGTTACGAAGCCCGGAGATCTAGCCTTAATAATAACGGCTGAGACGGACTTCTCGGCTTTAACCTCCTTGGATGTGGAAGCGGAGGCGGTGGAAGAAGCGGCAGCGACCTTCGTGTCTTTCGGCTTCGAAGTAGTCGATGCGTCTGAGGTGACTGCGTCTCCCGCGCAGTAAAGAGCATTATGTGGGCCTTTCCCACAGCGGGTGCACTTCCGGAACTTAAGCCTTTTGAAGATCAGTTCCTGAGGAACGCCTTTATTGGCCTCTTCGTAGGTTTTGAATCGTTTCGGATATCGTTTGGCCGACTTAGTGTTCTCGGCTGCTTCATCTTTCTCCTTGGCTTTGTTCTTGCCCTTGCCCCTTTTCCGGTTGTTGTTGCTGTTGTTGCATGGAGGTTTATTATTATTATCCTCCTTCTTTCCGGATGAAGACGACGATGCTGCTCCCCACTTATGAGCTGCCTCTTTGGCTTGCTCAGCCGCTTCGTAGGATTTTCCGGCCTTTCGTAGGGCTTGCCATGTGGTTTTAGGCGTGTTAAGGTCCCAGTACGACATGAGCTCGATAATTCGGTCTGGGAGACCGTTGCGTATTGCCGCTTTGAGGGCACCACCGGTGAGCATGGCTCGTTCGTTCAGGAATTGGAGCTGATCGATGTAGGCTCCGATGTCGTTGTTATACGCGAGGTTCGTCATCTTGACCGTAGCCTCGACGTCCTCTTCCGCGAGATCGCACTCCTTGCGCAGCTTTGCCTTGAAGTATCCCCAGTCGACGTACCTTTCGTAGCTGTCCTGGTACATTCTAGTCTCGTATGATCGGGCCCAGGTCATCGCCTTGTCGCCCTCTAGGAACCCGAGGGCCCACAGTATCTTGGCCTCTTCAGTTTGGAACCTATTGATCTTGAGACGAATATACCTTTCGCAGCCTTCCAGGTACGGTCGAAAATCCTTGCCCTTTTTCATGTTGAATTTGGGCGGATCTGGACAGGGAGGTTCCTTCGTAGTTTTGGCATTGTGTGCGGGCGGCGCCGACATGCGTGGTGTGCGTCCTGGTGGTGTTGTTCCTCGGCGCTTGTATCGCTTTCGCGGATCGCTATGGCTCGAGTCGCTGCCTGAATCGTCAGGGCTTGACAAGCGACGTCTTTTGCCGCTTGGGAGAATAAAGGTCAACGGGCTTCCACGAGAGGGTCTTGCGTCGACGTCGTTGGATGAATGATTAGGGCATTCGGCCCTCTTGCCTTTCCTTAGGCGAAGGATTTCCCTTTGTAGCTCTTGGGTTTGCCGCTCAAGGGTGACTAGCTGG
>VAZS01000258.1 GCA_005884855.1 Alphaproteobacteria bacterium
CCCTGCGGTAACGATGCGCGCTCCGATTGCCGCGCCGGTTCCGGACGACGAGCCACCGGCGATTCTGGTCGTGTCGTAGGCGTTGCGTACGCCCGGTTCGCTCCCGGTTTTGACGGCGGGGTTGTACCCGGAAATGCCGAACGCGAGCTCATGCATGTTGGTCTTGCCGATAATGATGGCGCCGGCTGCTCGCAGCTTCTGCACGACGGGCGCGTCCTTCTTCGGCACGAAATCCTTCAGCGCCGGGGTGCCCGCGGTAGCGGGCAGGCCCGCCACTTCGATGTTGTCCTTGATGACGAGCGGAACGCCGCCGAGCGGCTTGCAGGCGCCCTTCTTTCGGCTGGAGTCGAACGCGGTCGCAGCTTTCATCGCGCCGGCCTCGTCGAGGGTGACGAATGCGTTAAGCTCCGGCTTCGCTTTTGCACGATCGAGCGCGGCTTTCACCAGCGCCTTGCTCGTGAGCTTCCCACTGCAGATGTCAGCCGACGCCTGCTGCATCGTCAACCTATCGAGGTCGGGCGCGACCTGCGCAAAGCCCGGCGAACTGATCGAAAGAAAGAGATACGCCGCCGAGAGCGCGCCGGCTATAGCTGCTTGAAGACCTGATCGCGCCATAGTCTCTCTCCTATTTGGCAAGTTAGGCTTCACTCAGCATGATACTGCCCGGGGCCACGAGGTTTGTTCTCATTTTTTGAGCTCCACGTGGAGATATTGAAAGAAGCTCGTTGCTTCGACGTCAAGGTCGGATTTCTGAGTATGCGCGACGGGTCGACGCTCTCCCCGGCAGCGAATAGCGACAGTGAGCGGAAGCGGGGCGCTAGTTGTCTATGCCAAGGTATGCACGATCACCGGGCCGGCTACTGCAGTAGCTGGGCCAACGAGCAGAGGCGTAAGATTTTGCTCGATCCAGGCGAGCGCACGCCTGTTTGCCTCCTCCGCTCCGGCGTGATTGTTGAAGACGCTGATCGCAGTCACAGTGTCGTCGGGTGCATAGACCACGTAATAGGCCATGAAGCCTTCAACCTCA
>VAZS01000259.1 GCA_005884855.1 Alphaproteobacteria bacterium
TCGCGGATGGCGCAGACAAATCAAATTAATTCGTGGAATCTGCCTGCGACGCCGCACTAGTGTCCGGTGAAGCGCGGCTTGCGCTTTTCCATGAAGGCGCGCCGGCCCTCCCGGAAATCCTCCGAGTCCATGCAGGCCACGCCGATCGCTTTTATCGCGTTCATGTCGCGCTTGTCCGGATCGTTTAGCACCTGCGCGATCGTGATCTTCGCGGCCTGAATCGCCAAGGGGGCATTGCCGGAAATAGTGCGGGCGATCTCGGTTGTCGCGCCCCACAACTCGGCATCGGGCAGCACGCGATCCACCAATCCGATCCGCACCGCCTCCGCAGAACCGATCCGCATGCCCGTGTACATCAGAAGCCGCGCCCAGGAGGGTCCAACCAATGAGACCAGATGCTTCAGCCCGTCATAACCGTAGGCGATGCCGAGCTTGGCGGCGGGAATGCCGAACTGGCTGTTCTCGGCGGCGATGCGGATATCCGCCAGCATGGCGACCTGCATGCCGCCGCCAAGGCAAAAGCCGCGGATGCAGGCGATGGTCGGCTTCGGATAATCCGCCAACAGAGCGCGCTGCGCGGCGCTGCGCCTCGAATACTCTTCCGATGCCTCGGCGTTGTGACGGGTTTTTTCGAACTGGCTGATATCGGCGCCGGACACGAACGCCTTGTCCCCGGCACCGACCATGATCACCACACGCACATCGGGGTCGTCGCGCAATTCGACCAGCGCGTGACCGAGGCCTTCCCACATGTCCAGCGACATGGCGTTGCGCTTGGCGGGATTATTGAACGTGATTACGCCGACGCCCTCGCTAACGCTCTGAAGGATTTTGCCCTCTGCAAAGGATTTGTCGGTGGCTTTGGGGACGTTCAGCATCGAAAGCAGCTGGTTACAGCAATCTGCGGCGCGGCTTCGTCGTCCGCCGCAAGAAAGCCCGTCGTTCGCTATCTTAACAGCGCGGCCGTTACCGGCGCAACGAACAGTCAGATTAGAAGCGTCCTCCGAGCCTAGCCTAGGACACCGACCCGAGGCGCTTGCGATTCAATGGCATGCTGCTGTTGCGCTGCCGCAATTTGGTTGAACGTTGGTGGCCGCTGAATGCCTAGCCGCAGTCAGATCAAGCGTCTCGTGTCGGAACGTGTAGTGAGCGGCTGTGTTTGCCTTTGAAGGCGTACGTGCATACTCTCGCTCGTCATTCCGGGACGCGCTTGGCGCGGGCCCGGAATCCATAACCCCGAATGCCCGCGATGACCTACTACGTCTATCTCCTTGCAAGTAAAAAGCACGGCACCCTCTATCTTGGCGTGACAAGCGATATCGTGCGACGGGGCTACGAACATCGTAGCAAGACGACGCCTGGCTTTACGAAACGATACAGCGGACAAGCTTGTTTGGTTTGAGATCTATGAAGACGTGATATCTGCGATCACACGCGAAAAAGAACTCAAGAAATGGCGTAGAGACTGGAAAATTCGCTTGATCGAGGAAAACAATCCCGGGTGGGTCGATCTGTATCCCGCGATTTCAAACAGATATTGGGGTTATGGATTCCGGGCCCGCGCCAAGCGGCGCGTCCCGGAATGACGAAGGCCGGGCCTACCAACTCGGCTAAGTCATTTCTGAATGGTGTTCATGTCCAAAAATAAAGCTGAATTGGGAGAATCGATGCTGTTGACACGTCGAGACGCTATCGCCGGAGTGGGCGGCGGGCTGGCTTTGCTGGCGGTGCCAAGCCATGCGCAAGCGGCCTATCCGAGCCGAACCATCAAGATGATCGTGCCCTATCCGGCAGGCGGCACCACCGATTATCTCGGACGCCTGGTCGCCGACCAAATCCAGGCCGGTCTAGGCGCAACCGTTGTGGTCGAGAACAAGCCGGGTGCCGGGACCACGCTCGGTGCTGAACAGGTGGCGAGGGCGCAACCAGATGGTTATACGCTGTTGATGGCAACCTCGACCACGCTTGCCATCAACAAGACCCTCTACAAGAATCTTCCATACGATCCGGTAAAGGATTTTACGCCGATTGCGCTGGTGGCGGCGGTGCCGTTCGCGCTGATCGTCAATCCGCAAATTCCGGCGTCGACGCTGGGCGAATTCATAACCTACGCCAAGTCGAGGCCGGGGTTGGCCTATGGCTCGGGCGGCAATGGCAGTCCGCATCATCTCGGCGCGGAAATGTTGAAAACTGCAGCGCGAATTGACATCCGTCACGTGCCATATCGCGGCAGCGTGCCGGCCATGCTGGATGTGATCGCCGGGCACATCCCTTTCATGGTGGTGGATCTCCAACCCGCATTGCCGCAAATCCGCGAAGGAAAGGTGAGGGTGCTTGGTGTGACCACAACAAAGCGGGTGGCCGCGGCTCCGGACATTCCGACGCTCGCCGAGGGTGGTCTTGCCGGCTATGAACTAGTTGCATGGCAGGGCGTTGCGGCGCCTGCCGGCATGCCTCGGCCTGTCGTCGATCAACTGGCTGCGCAGATCGGAAAGCTGGTCGCCGACCCGGCCACGCGCGACAAACTCACAAAGATTGCCTTGGAGCCGCTGCCGGGATCGACACCGGACAGTTTTGCCAGCTTCGTGAAGACGGAAGTCGATCGCTGGGCCGTTATCGTCAAGAACTCCGGCGCCGAGCTGGAGTGAAGGCCGCATGTTTTAGTAAGCTCCCGCCACGGAGCTCGATTGATTGAGATGACTGAGTCTGAGGTGCTGATCGTTGGTGCGGGACCAGTCGGGCTGACGCTCGCGATCGATCTGGCGTGGCGGGGTATCGATGTCACGCTGGTGGAGAAGCGCGGCCGCGCCGTTCCTCCTGAACCAAAATGCAACCATGTCGCTGCAAGGACGATGGAGATCTTCCGGCGGCTCAGGGTCGCCGACAAGGTGCGCAAGGCCGGCTTGCCCGCGGACTACCCGCACGACATCAGTTATCGCACGACGTTTACGGGTCAGGAACTGACGCGCATTCAAATTCCCTGTCGGCGCGATCGCTTCACGACAAAGCATGGCCCGGACTGCAACTGGCCGACGCCGGAGCCGCCGCATCGGATCAACCAGATATTCCTTGAGCCGATCCTGTTCGACCATGCCGCCGCCCAGCCGCGTATCAAGATCACCAACAGAACCTCGGTAGACGAGGTGGTGGTGGAGGACGGCTCCGCGAGCGCCGTCCTGCGCGATCTCGACACCGGAGCCAGCCGGCGCTTGAGCTGCCGCTATCTCATCGGTTGCGATGGCGCGCGCTCGATCGTTCGCAAGGCGATTGGCGCCGAGCTTAGCGGCGATGCTGTCGTACAGCGCGTGCAGTCCACCTTTATTCGTGCGCCCGGTCTGATCGACCTGCAATGCCACGAGCGTGCCTGGGGCACCGGCGTCATCAACCCGCGCCGTGCCGGCATGGTGTACGCCATCGATGGCCGTGAGCGATGGCTGGTGCACAATTACCTGAGGCCCGACGAGCCGGACTTCGATTCCGTGGATCGTGACGCGTGCATCCGCACCATTCTCGGCGTCGGCGCGGATTTTCAGTACGACATTATCTCCAGGGAGGATTGGTACGGACGCCGCCTCATCGCCAACAAGTTTCGTGACCGCTCCGTGTTCATCGCGGGCGATGCGGCGCATATCTGGGTGCCTTATGCCGGTCATGGCATGAACGCCGGAATTGCCGATGCCATGAACCTGTCCTGGCTTATTGCCGCGCACCTCAATGGCTGGGCGCCACCTACCATCCTCGATGCCTATGAGGCGGAGCGTTGGCCGATTACCAGTCAGGTTTCGCGTTTCGCCATGTCGCACGCCGAGTCTGAAATTCGTCGCCGTGGCGCGATACCCGATGAGATTGAGGATGCGGGAGCACGGGGCGAAGTTGCGCGAGCTGAGGTCGGGCGGCTCACCTATGAGATCAACGTCCAGCAATATGCTTGTGCGGGTCTCAATTTCGGCAGCTACTACGATCGCTCGCCGATCATCGTCTATGATGGCGCCAAACACCCGGCCTATACGATGAGCAGCTATACGCCATCCACTGTTCCGGGCTGCCGCACGCCGCATTTTTGGTGCGAGGACGGCAGTTCGCTGTACGACGCGATGGGTTCGGAGTTCACGCTGCTGAGGTTTGATCGAGCTGTGGACGTTGTCCCGCTTGAGGCCGCGGCTCGCATCAGGGGAGTGCCGCTGAAGGTGCTCGACATCAAGCGGGCAACGCCGGCGAATTTATACGAAACTGCTCTGTTGTTGTCGCGGCCGGACCAGCATGTCGCCTGGCGCGGCGATAGGCTGCCGCCGGATTCGCTCGCGCTGGTCGATCGCGTGCGCGGCGCCACCGCCTAGTGATCGACTAGGCTTCGTTTGCGGCGATCGATTCCATCAACGAGACCAACTGGCGTTGCACCGTCTGATCCTTGATCTTGCTATAGGCGCGCAGCAACCTGAGGCTGAAGGCGCTGTCCAGGAACAGCAGGCTTTCGACCTCGCGCGCTTTGCCGTCACCATCATAGAAGAATGTGACGGGCACATCGAGCGCGGTGGCGATTTGCTGAAGACGGGCGGCGCCGACGCGGTTCACGCCCTTCTCGTATTTTTGAACCTGCTGAAAGCTGACGCCAAGTTTGTCGCCGAGCTCTGCCTGGGAAATTTTTTGTTCGACCCGCCGCAGCCGGATTCGCTTGCCAAGCTCGATGTCTGGCTTGCCGGCACTGCGCTGCTTCATCTTCTTTGCCGCTGATTTGTTCATTCTGTTTCTACCGTTTCCTTCGGTCCCCCGAACAGATGACTCAGGGATTCACCCATATATACCGCTTGCACCGGCGTGGATGATGAATTCTTGCGTAGACCACGAGATTCTTCGAGCGGTGCGCGCCCTCGATACTCCACCCCTTGTTTGAAACAGCCGGCCCGTGAAGGACGAAGTAGGGCAGCCAAAAGACAAGGATG
>VAZS01000260.1 GCA_005884855.1 Alphaproteobacteria bacterium
AGAAAAGAAGCCCCGTTATCGGCTTCCTCAACGGCGCGTCATATGGTCTTTCCGAGCACCTTGTCCGCGCATTCCGCCAGGGCCTAAGTGAGGAAGGGTTTGTCGAGGGCAAGAACGTTACATTCGAGTATCGTTCGGCCGAGGGCATCTATACGACGTTACCCGGACTGGCTGCCGATCTGGTAAGCCACCAAGTCGATTTGCTTGCTGCAACCGGGACGCCGACTGGCTTGCCTGCCAAAGCCGCGACCGCCGCGATCCCCATCGTGTTCGTTACCGGGAGTGACCCCGTTCAACAGGGGCTTGTCCAGCACCTGAATCATCCTGGTGGCAACCTGACTGGGGCTACCACCCTGGCAGTTGAGATGGGTCAAAAGCGGTTGCAGCTGCTCCGCGATTTACTTCCTCAGGCTGGCGCTTTTGGCGCGTTGATAAATCCAGTGGGGCCGAACGTCGAGCCGCTGCTGGAAGACGTGCGCGAAGCGGCGCGCAAGATTGGTGTCTCGCTCCACATCGTGCATGCAAGCAAGGAGCAGGATTTTGATGCCGCTTTTTCGGAACTTTCTCAAAAGAAGGTGGACGCGCTGGTAATCGGCACTGACACGTTCTTCAACTCTCAAAGCGCAAAACTGGGGGCACGAACGCTTCGGGAGGCTTTGCCCGCGATTTATCAATACCGGGAGTTTGCGGCCGCAGGCGGCCTGATGAGTTATGGCGGGAGCATCACCGATGCATATCGGGTGGCGGGGGTTTACGCAGGTCGAATATTGAAAGGGGAAAAGCCCGGTGACCTACCGGTCCAGCAATCAACAAAGGCCGAGCTGTTCATAAATCTGAAAACGGCAAAGGCCATTGGTTTGGATATTCCTCCCGCGTTGCTTGCCCGCGCCGACGAGGTGATCGAATAGCATTTCGATTGCTTTATTGATGACTCCGTTGCTGGCACGAAACTGACGTGCCATCCCGTTTGACGCATGTCCGCTGATGAGGGCTAAACGGACTCGGCGCGGACATCACAGAATCGGCGCGTATGACCCAAAGCGGGCGTCACGACCGTACGGCACTATCATTGTGAAAATCATGCTATGCCTAGAGCCCGCTGGCTGATGGAGCCGACGATGCCTTTGAAAAAGGAGTTTTCTGATCTGCGCCTGTCGTTCGGGCCGCTGACGCTCTACCAGAAATTCGAGCAAGTCTGCGTCCTGATGCTGACCACGCTGATCGCCATCATCATTGCCCTCGCGCTGTGGAATCTGACGCTGAAAATCCTGCTCAGCGTCTGGGCAACCAATTTCGATCCGACCGATTATGGTGTGTTCCAGACGGTGTTCGGCATGATCTTTACCGTCATCATTGCACTCGAGTTCAAGCGTTCCGTGCTGGTGGTGGCGGAGCGGCGCGACAGTGTTGTGCAAGTACGCTCTGTCATCCTGATTGCGTTGCTGGCGGTGGTACGCAAATTGATCATTCTAGATCTGTCGAGCACGGATGCCTTCCATCTGCTGGCGCTCGCCGCAGCCATCCTCGCGCTGGGCGCCGTCTATTGGCTCGTGCGCGACCAAGGGCAGCCGCGCGAAATCATCGCGGCGGGAGACGGATGAGGTTGCATTGCAAGGCGGTCGCTACAAAAGCTGACAAAACGAGTTCAAATTCGAAGTTCCTAGCCTGACGCGAGGAAACAGGTTGCCAGCAAACCGACCCGCACTTCTGTTGTTGGCACAAAGCAGGCGTGCCGAAGGCTCGCCCGGATGTCCGCTTCCGAGCTAGCGCGGACACCGCCAAGGCTGTGAGCGTTCTGGATTTATGAGTACACGCCCTAGCGGTCGTCGGCATGGACGTCCTGTGACGTCGGTTATCCGCGATAAAACGCAATCTTCCGTCTTGAACATGGCGCATGTAAAAGCGTAGAATCATTATCCGGGGACAAGCAGACTCCCCGTTAGACTCCGCGTCCAAGCTCTGAGCGACACACGATGTCTTCGTGGAGCACGCGCATGGATGCCGATCAACAGCCCCAAATCCGTCACTCTGTCGCGATTCTCTGGCGCGGCGACGCCGCTATGAGGCGGGAGGCCACGCCGCAGAACAGCCGCTTCGTCCGTGTCTTCGAGGCCCTGGCCGCTTCCGGCATTGAGGCTCGCCCAGCGGTCTACGACGAAAGCTTTGCCGACGCGGTCCGCGACCAACTGCTCTCGGTGGACGGCGTCCTCGTTTGGGTCGATCCCATCCACCAGGGCAAGACGCGCGCCGAGCTCGACCCGCTGTTGCGCGAGATCGCTTTGCGAGGTCCGTGGGTCAGTGCGCATCCTGATGTCATTCTGAAGATGGGCGTCAAGGACGTCCTGTATCGCACGCGCCATCTGGGCTGGGGCACCGATACGCATCGTTACGACAGTGCAGAATCATTCCGTGCGGAGTTTCCGTCTCGGCTGCAGACCGCCGGCACGCGCGTGCTCAAGCAGAACCGCGGCAATGGAGGACAAGGAATCTGGAAAGTGGAAGTTCTGCACCATGCTGGCGGAATAGTCCGAGTGCAGCACGCCCAGCGCGGTAGTCAACCCGAGGAGATGCCGCTCGACACTTTCATGATCCGCTGCGAGCCGTATTTCGGCTGGGGTGGCTGCCTGATCGACCAAGCCTTTCAGCCGCGCCTGCCTGAAGGAATGATCCGTTGCTACATGAGCGGCAATAGGGTAGCGGGCTTCGGACATCAACTCATCAAAGCATTGATTTCGCCTCCACCCAAAGGGCCGGATTCGCCGGAGGCGCAGCCCGGGCCGCGTATCATGCACGGTCCCGACGCACCTTCGTCTCAGTCGTTGAGGACCTTGATGGAAAACGAATGGACGCCGCAGATGATCAAGACCCTGGGCATCGACGAACCGTCGCTTCCGGTGATCTGGGACGCTGATTTCCTGTATGGCCCGCGCGATGCGGCAGGTGCCGACACCTATGTTCTCTGCGAGATCAACGCGAGTTCGTGCTTCGCCATTCCCGACGAAGCTCCAGCGGCCATCGCACGAAGGGTCAAGCTTCGTTTGCTGGGCGATTTTGAGAGTTCGTCATTAGCTGCAGCGCCGGAGCGCTCCAAAGGCCAGAGCCGCGCCCGGCTCGAAGTTAGCCGCACCATGACCAACGACCCGGACCGGACGTGATTGTCGTGCTTTCATCTCGAACGGATGGAGAAACTCGAAATGCCGGGGCGGCCGGGCCGGTTGTTTTTAGTTGCGATCCCGGTCGATGATCACTTTGCGATCAGGTTCCCTCTCGCGCTGCTGGCGAACGTGTGGCTGAGCACGGGGCTGGCGTTTCAGACTGGTTTCGTAGCTGCGGTCAAAACCGGTGACGGGCTGACCGCCGCGTTGCACACCCCAATTTGGGTGCGCAGCCATTTCGAGGAATCCCGCGCATTTCTTCTCTACCACCGGGACGACTTCGCACACGGCAATTGGCCTCAAGATCTCAAGGATCGTGTGGTTCGCCAGGGCCGGCTAGTCGATGCCGCCTACAAGCGCCTTGCGCGCGATACGTTCGGCGGGGTGGGTGCCAACGAGCTTCGACTCGCGCGCTTCGTACTGGCCGATGCGCCGAAAGCGGCGGTCGGCCCTTATTTGCGCCAAGGCGTTCCGCCGCCCGTCATTGTAGACGAAATGATTGAAACCACTTTTCACGCCATCGTGCGGAAGTTCGGAACAGTCGCGAAGCGGCGGTCCTCGTGACTCCCGCATTCCAGAATAACTGTCGATCCAAAAGAGGAACTGTTTTGCAGCTCGGCTGCTCCGGGCCTTTTCGCCAGCGCGCGACCAGATACAGAGCAACAATTCAAAACATCTCTGGAGGCAAAGCGGTGATAGAATGAGCCAGTAGGCGAACCGACTCGTTCACTGACTGCCGCGACCGTTACCGCCGATACGTCCCGCTCTGCGATAATTGCCAGAGTTGCTCCGACAAAATCTTCATGGCTGAACTTGGGGTGGCCCGTCACACAAGATTCGTGTTCTAGACGATAGAATCACCATTTTCGTTCCCGCACTGGGCCGACATGGCTAACACCTGGTTCGAAAAATTTTCGATAGAGCTTGTTCCCGCCTCTTGAAACCAGGTGCGAGTTTTCTAGTTTTTATGTCGCCACGCCGGGTGTGGCGGAGGCCGCGCCAGGGTTCCGACCCACGTTCCGGCAATGACAACCATCATTGAGCAGAATAAAAGCTTGGCGGTACTCCCGCCCGAGGCTGTAGCGGCTGTGCGCGGTTCAAGCCGTGTGCGGGATTTCTGCGCTATGGAGAAAGAAAGGAAAATTGAGAAAGGAGGTCCAACAATGGCACTACGCGATCTCATTCCGTGGAACAACGGCTCGCGAGACGTGAGCTCTTACCACAACCAAGGCAATCCGCTTCTGGCGATGCATCGCGAAATGAACCGTCTGTTCGATGAGGCGTTTCGCGCTTTCGACATTGGCACATTCGGTTCGCAGGCGATGAGCTGGCCAAGCGTCGAAGTCAACGAGACGGATAAAGAAGTCAAGGTTGTCGCCGAACTGCCCGGTCTCGAAGAAAAGGACGTCGCAGTCGAACTCGCAAATGGCGTGCTGACGATCAGCGGCGAGAAGAAGAGCGAGACCGAAGACAAGGAGCGTCGCTTCAGCGAGCGCTTCTATGGTCGTTTCGAGCGCCATATCCCGATCGATGACGTCGATCAGGACAAGGTCGCTGCGTCGTTCAACAAGGGCGTCCTCACCGTGACGCTCCCGAAGTCACCGACTGCGCAGCAGAAAGTGAAAAGGATACCAGTAAACGCGAAGTAAGCGTGGCGAGCGCGGGAGCGGCAGCTCCCGCCCGCCGATTCGACGGATCCATTCGAGGAACGTTGTGGCTTTTAGGTTCATTGCGCAAGGCACCGCCAGTTCGAACCCACTTGTGGCATGGCTACATTCTATTTCGACCTCGTCGGAGACTTGGCTGCCAGTGACGTCTTCGGACTGGAATGCCCCAGCGTGCAAGCAGCAAGACAGCACGCCCGGCTCGTCGCACATCGCACTGCCGCCGAAAACCCGCAGCTTGTCCGCGAAGGCAACTATGTCTCAGTGCGGAATGCGCGAGGTTACGAAGTGTACCGGGTTCCAATATCGCTTCAGAGCGGTGGGGATCGCGCGTGAGAGTGACCGGGGCAATGGTGAGGCGTCAGTGGAAATGGCGAGCGCCAACTCGCTCGCGAAATTGCTGCGCACGTTAGGCTTGGGCGCGTTAGCTGGTCACTTTAGCCTTGGGCGCGTTCCCCGAGACCTAGTCCCGCGGGCGCCCGCGTTGGAAGCGGCTTCTTTGTATTCTCGAGCAGTCGCATCACCCTGCGGCGACTAATTCGATCCAGTGCATGCACAAGCTCGCCCTTGTCGAGTACGACCAGCAGCCGGTGCAGCGTTTGTGCCGGGTCGCGCGGTCCCGCGCCGACGTATTCTTCCAGGATGCGTCTTGCGTCCTCTATGGCGCAAAGCAGGGTATGTTGGTCTGGGCTATTCATAAGCTTACGCAAACTTGCAACAAGACCAAAATGCGCAACACGGTAAGTTCGTTCCCGCAGACGTCATACCAAGCGCCGCAGAGTGTTCTGAAATAACAAACCGGTCAGAGAGTAGAAAATTCTGAGCAGATAAACTAAGTAGAAGGCGCGCCCCTCAGCAAGGCGCGTCCCTCGAAGCTCCGTCCCACACGACCTCCGTCCGGACGGGGTTGCGCGCGTGCCCGTCCGTCAAGTTCCCGAAATGCGCCTCATGGCTGGTGAGCCCGGGCCAGCGCGTGAAGCGTGCCGATGATTTTGCGCTCCGTGTACGGCTTGGGCAAAAACACGCTCCCGGTCGGCAACTCGTCGGTTAGTGTTGCGTGGTAGGCCGATGTCGCAATGATATGAACCGGCGGCCAGCGATTTCTGACCGCCTGTGCCAGCTTCAATCCGTCCATCGATCCCGGTAGTTGAATATCGGTAAATACGACCCGAATGTCCCGGCGGGTTTCGAGGATCGCAATGGCGTGATCGGCGTTGATGGCTTCGACGACATCATACCCGGCGTCCTTGATCATCTCAGCCGCATACATGCGAACCAGGAATTCATCCTCCACGACGAGGACGACGGGACGTTCGCTCGCCGCGTGAGCCATAAGATCATACCTCCGCGCTCTCAAACCCCTTAGTACCCGAATTGTTCCATATTCCATGGACGTTCTTTGATGGTAGCCTCGCTTTAGGCAGGGGCATGTTGATCAAACCGCGAGGAGCGATGCGATGTGCGCAGGTGACGACAAGACGTGTCCGGAATTTGAACTGCATCACCAAATCTTCAAGGAAACGCTCGATCATGAGCGACGCTCGTTCCTGAAGTCGAGCTTCGCCGCGGCCGGAGGCGCGGCGGCGCTCACCGCCGGCGGTATCTCGCTGGTGACCCCGGAGATGGCGGCCGCGGCCGAGAGCCATCAGCCGGCCAAGCGCGCTTATCATCATTTGCCCGCAAACGCGGACACCGTGCATTGGGGTTATTTCAGCAAAAAACTTAAGCCGCGGGTCGAGATCGATTCAGGTGACTTCATCACGATCGAGGCGTTGACTCACCATGCCAATGACGATGCTGAGCGGATGGTCAAGGGCGATCCCGGTACCGAGAGCGTCTTCCTGTGGACCAAGGAGAAGAAGGGTGTCGATCGGCGTGGCGCAGGTCCGATGGATGCTTCGCTGTTCGGTCGCGGTGCCGGCGAAGGTCTTGGCGTGCATATCCTCACTGGGCCGGTCTACGTCCGCGGAGCCGAGGAGGGCGATGTGGTGGAGCTGCGGATCATCGATGTCGCGCCTCGACCGTGCGCCAATCCAAAATATCCGGGCAAGGCGTTTGGCAGCAACGCGGCGGCATGGTGGGGTTTCCACTACAAGGACCTGCTTACCGAACCCAAGCCGCGCGAAGTCATTACCATCTACGAGGTAGATGCCACCGGCGAACGTAATTGGGCAAAACCGCTATATAATTTCAAATGGACGGCGCAGACGGATCCATCGGGTGTGGTGCATAAAACCATCGACTACCCGGGCGTGCCGGTCGATCACGGCACCATTCAGGAAAACCATGGCATCCTGAAGAACGTTCGGATTCCGATACGGCCGCATTTCGGCGTGATCGGGCTGGCGCCCAAAGAGGCTGACCTGGTCGATTCGATTCCGCCGAGCTACACCGGCGGCAACATCGACAATTGGCGCATCGGCAAAGGCGCGACGATGTATTATCCGGTCGCGGTGGAGGGCGCGCTACTGTCCGTTGGTGACTCCCATGCTTCGCAAGGCGATTCCGAACTGTGCGGGACAGCGATCGAATGCTCGCTCAATGGCACCTTCCAGATCATTCTTCACAAGAAGGCCGATCTGGCCGGCACCGCGCTCGAGGCTCTCGATTATCCGATGCTGGAGACTCAAAACGAGTGGCTGGTGCACGGCTTCAGCTTTGCCAATTATCTCACCGAGCTCGGAGCCAAGGCGCAATCCGAGATCTATTCGAAGTCGTCGGTCGATCTGGCCTTGCGCGATGCGTTCCGCAAGATGCGCAAGTTCCTGATGACGACCAAGAAGCTGACAGAGGATGAGGCAATCTCGCTGATCACCGTCGGCGTCGACTTCGGCATCACCCAGGTGGTTGACGGCAACTGGGGCGTCCACGCCGTCATCAAGAAGGATATTTTCGCTGGCGGCGTGGCCTGATCCATCTCTCGCGCTCGTCAAGCCATCTGCGGAAGCGGCGCTTCTCAACGGCCACAAAAAAATGCGGCATCGGCATCCCCGGGGAGCAAAAACCCCGGGGCCAACGTTGTGGTAACGCTGTCGAAAACCAGCCGTCGAAGCATCGAGAATTAAAGCCCCAAAGCCCCACGCGGTAAACCGAAATACCAGACCGAAGTACATGGTGTTATGTCCATGAGACAGTTCAGCGATATTCGATGCGGTCCGGCGCGCGCGCGCGCGACAACGCCGGCCGAAGCCGCTCCTTCGCGTTTACGCCGATTTAGCCGAAGCGCGAGAGGCTACTGGACGGCTCGCGGATCAGGCCGGGCATGGCTGCTGAGCGTGAGCCTCGTTTCAGTCGTGTTCGCAAGCCTGGGCATCACCTACGGCATCAATCTGTGGAATCGGCATTTCTTCGATGCGCTCGAAGCAAAGAATGCCTCGATCGCGATCCATCAGGCCTTGCTGTTTCCGCTTCTCATCGGGCTTTACGTGGTGCTCTGTGTCTTTGCGATGTGGGCGCGCATGTCGATGCAGCGGACCTGGCGCGCCTGGCTGAACGATCACCTGCTGCGGCGCTGGCTGGCGAGCAGCCGGTTCTACAAGCTTGAGCTGATCGGCGGCGATCACAAGAACCCGGAGCATCGGATCAACGACGATCTCCGCGTTGCCGCTGATATGCCGGTCGACTTCGTCACTGGCTTTGTCACCTCTCTACTCTCGGCCGCAACGTTCATTGCCGTGCTGTGGATTGTCGGCGGCTCATTCACCGTGGAAATTGGCGGCAATCTTGTGATGATCCCGGGATTTCTGGTGATCGCGGCCATTGTTTATGCGCTGATCGCGAACGGATCGATGCTGGCGATCGCGTTCCGCTTCATTCCACTGACCGAGCAGAAGAACCAGGCCGAGGCCGAATACCGTTATGCGCTGACGCGGGTGCGGGAAAATGCAGAGAGCATTGCCCTGCTCGGAGGAGCGGCGGCCGAACAGGCCCGGCTCGGAAAAACCTACGGCACGGTGATCGCACGCTGGCGTGACCTGATGGTGCAGAACATGCGTGTGGTCATTATTTCGCGCGGCAGCGCGCAGCTTTGCGGCGTCGTCCCGATTCTATTGTGCACGCCGCGTTATTTCGACGGCACCATGACGCTCGGCGCGATCATGCAGGTCGCCTCGGCTTTCACCATCGTCCAGGGCGCGTTGAGCTGGTTCATGGAGAATTACACTCGCCTTGCCGACTGGACCGCCTCGGCGCGCCGGGTCGGGTCGCTGATGCTGGCGATTGACGCGCTCGAAGCCAGCGAAGCTACGGACGCGATCGGCATCGAACGCAGGCAGGATGGCCAGGCGGCGCTGCAGCTTGGGGAACTCGGCGTGTCTCTCGAGGACGGCCGGGGAATCGTCCGGCGCGCCAGCGCGACAATTCGCCGAGGCGAGCACGTCCTGATTACGGGAGAATCCGGCACGGGAAAGAGCTCCCTGGTTCGCGCCATCGCCGGCTGCTGGCCATGGGGCGAGGGCCAAATCGTGCTGGGCCAGGGCCAGCGCGTGCTCGTGGTGCCGCAACGTCCCTATGTCCCGGCTGGCAGCCTGCGCGACGCGGTGACTTATCCCTTCCCGAGTGCAGAGGTCGGCCGTGAACAAGCCGTCTGGGCGCTGGCGGCCGCTGGCCTCGGCCAGTTCCTGCCAAAACTCGATGTTGTGACTGCCTGGGACAGAATCCTGTCCGAAGGCGAGAAGCAGCGGTTGGCGATCGCGCGGCTGTCGCTGCATCGGCCCGATATCATCGTGCTCGACGAGGCAACCTCCGCGCTGCACGTTGAGGGACAGGCGCAGTTAATGGCGGCGATTGCGGGAGAGCTACCGCGCGCGACCATCATCAGCGTTGGGCATCGTCCGGAGCTAGAGGCGTTTCACGACCGCAAGCTCACGATCGCGCGCAGGCCGGGCGGCGCCGTCATCGTTGCGGATACGCCAATTCAGCGCGCCTTTGCATCTGCGCAGTGAACGACACCCGCCCCACCGAACTTGAACAAGGAAATTTTATATGACGACGACTCAGTCAGCGTTTGATCCGTTATTGTGGTTTTTTCGGGCGCCATTGTCCGGCAACGTAGCCCAGCGCATTACCGCGCCTTGGTTCTCGCCATCGCTTACCGTCAACTATGCGGGCGATCCCCAAGTCGAGGACCGGGTGGTTACCGAGGTGGCGAGCTATGGAAAACAGCTTGGTTGGCTTACCGAGATCGCAATCGCTTTGGCCAACGGACAGCCATTGCCGCAGGAAACGTTGCACCGTTTGGAAAAGGCCAAAGTGGACATCGACGCAATTAAAAACCAGGTCCACGCATCGGCCGTTGAGGCGGCGAAAAACGCACTCGATCGCCTCGAACGCGACGATCCGGCCCAATACGGTAAGCTGCTGCGCGAACGGCGGAGCAACAAACATTCGTAGGCTGCAACTCGCCGTGATTTCGGAATCGGGCTCGACGCTAAAGCCGCGGGTGTCACCAAGAATCCCGCGCTGCTCGACTGCATCTTTACTTCTCCGGGGCCGAGGTCATTTCCACGGCGAATCAGCGTTCTTTCCATGACTATACTGGGGCTTGAACGGCCTCTTCCTCCTTTCGGCTGAGACGTTTTTTGAGGGCTTTTTGGGTCATCTCCCCGCCAGATTCTGTTGCGTTGAGCTGCGGTTGCGCCTAAAAGCCGGGTCTCAACGGGAACACAGGCGATGGCCCACAATTTCGCGATAAATACCGACGTGCATCACCAGCTTCAGGGGCCGCAGGGCCGCGCGGTCATCAAGGAGGTTTACCAAACCATCCGCTTCAGGTTGCTATTTCAGGCGAAATGGCGTAAACGCCTCGCATTCGAACAATCGATTTGCCTTGTTGATCGCGCCCAAACCGGCTCTCGTTCCCAAGACATCGCTGAAATCGGATCAAGCTCGCGCGAGGTCGTGCGGGCGCATCGCGCATTCGCGCATCTTGGAGAAGTTAAATGACTATCGGAACAGTTAAGTGGTTCAACGCGACAAAAGGCTTCGGCTTCATTCAGCCTGACGACGGCGGCAACGACGTGTTCGTGCATATCAGCGCCGTCGAGCGTGCCGGCATGGGTTCGCTCAACGAAGGCCAGAAGGTCTCGTTCGAATCGAAGGTTGACAGCATGCGCGG
>VAZS01000450.1 GCA_005884855.1 Alphaproteobacteria bacterium
CAATGGACTCCTTCGAGCTCAACAAAATCCTCGGTGCTATTCTCGGCACCTGCCTTGTTCTGCTGGTGACGAGCTTCACCGCCGGGGCGCTTTTTGCGCCGCATATGCCGGCGAAGCCGGGCTTCGAAATCGCGGTAAAGGAAGAGGCGCAAGGCGGGGCAAAGGAAGCCGCGCCCGCAGCCTCCGAGCCCATCGAGAAGCTGTTGCAGACCGCCTCCGTGGAAAAGGGCGCCGCTGCGGCGAAGAAATGCGGTGCCTGCCACACCTTCGAGAAGGGCGGCCCGAATCGCGTCGGTCCGAACCTTTACGGGATCGTGGGGGACAAGCGGGGCGAGAACCGCGGGGGTTTCAATTTCTCGGCGGCCATGAAGGGGAAGGGCGGCACCTGGACCGACGACGACCTCAACAAGTTCATTGCCAATCCGAAGGGCTTTATCCCGGGCACCGCGATGGGCTTTGCCGGCATCCCCAAGGACAGCGAGCGCGCCGACGTGATCGCCTACCTGCACACGCTTTCGGATAAACCGGTTCCGCTGCCCACCGCGTCAAAGTAACAGGCCTGGCCTGACTTGTAGCTTCGAACGGCCGGGCTATTGCCTGGCCGTTTTGCTGTTCCCCCTATTCGGGGCGTTTCGCCGCAGCCGGGCTACTCACAAGCTAGTATCATGAGGAAAAAGCAACACAATACGTCGAACCGTTGCCTTATATTGCGTCCTCAATAGCGCGGAAATATCGATAGGAATCCCTCATTGACGATTACCCGACGACACCTTCTGCAAAGCGGCGCGCTGGCGGCGCTTGCCCCGGCTCTGGGCACCGCAACCATCCTGCCGGCACTCGGCGCAGACGAGGCACACACAGCAACGGGCGAAGTTGTGTGGCGGCATGCGCTGTCGCTGTTTGGCGACATCAAATATCCCGCCGGCTTCAAACGCTTCGACTACGTCAATCCGGATGCGCCCAAGGGCGGCATCGCCCGCATGATATCGATCGGCACCTTCGACAATTTCAATATCGCCGTCGCAGGAGTGAAAGGCTCGATCGCGCCGGCGGCCGCCATGATCTACGAAACGCTGATGGCGCGGTCGCAGGACGAGGTCGCCACAGAGTATGGGCTGCTCGCGGAGGGCGCCGCACATTCCGATGATTTCGGCTGGGTGATCTATCGGCTCCGCAAGGAGGCGCGCTGGCACGATGGCAAACCGGTAACCCCCGAAGACGTGATGTTCTCGATCGAGGTGCTGAAGAAGTACAGCCCGATGTATGGGTCCTACTACCGCCACGTCGTAAAGACGGAAAAGTTCGGCGAGCGCGATATCAAATTCACCTTTGACTCTCCGGGCAATCGCGAATTGCCGACTATTGTCGGCGAACTCATTGTGCTGCCAAAGCATCATTGGGAAGGCACCGACAGTCAGGGCCGCAAGCGCGACATCTCGGCGACGACCTTGGAGCCGCCGCTCGGCTCCAGCGCTTACCGCATCAAGGAATTCGTTGCCGGGCGGTCGGTGAGCTTGGAGCGGGTCAAGGATTATTGGGGCGCCAAACTGCCGACGCAGGTCGGCCTGAATAATTTCGACGAAATGCGCTTCGAGTTTTTTCGAGACAACCTGGTCGCGCTCGAAGCCTTCAAGGCCGACCAGGCCGATTGGATCGCGGAGAATTCCGCTAAGCAATGGGCCACCGCGTATGATTTTCCTGCAATCGCGGAAAAGCGCGTCATCAAGGAAGAGTTTCCGATCAGCGATTCCGGCCGGATGCAGGGTTTCGCGCTCAATCTGCGCCGCGAGCAGTTCAAGGACGCGCGACTGCGCAGGGCGTTCAATTACGCCTACGATTTCGAGGAGATGAACAAGCAGCTGTTCTACGGGCAATACAAACGCATCAACAGCTACTTCGAGGGTACCGAGCTTGCCGCGTCAGGATTGCCGGAGGGGCAAGAGCTGCAGATTCTCGAAACAGTACGCGACAAGGTGCCTTCAGAGGTCTTTACCACGCCCTATGCCAATCCCGTCGGCGGCAATCCGGAAGCGGTGCGTGGCAATCTGCGGGAGGCCATGAAGCTTCTGAAGGAAGCCGGCTACGACATACGCGAGCGCAAACTGGTGGATGCCGCGGGCAAGCCGGTCAGCGTCGAGATCCTGGTGCAAGATCCCGACATCGTCATGGACGTTTGGGGGGAATCCCTGTCTCCCGGCAACGAGCAGCGGGAATTCTGGGGTTCGCAGAGCGCCGATCAACCCGGCTCAAAAAACGTGGTCGGCATCAAAAATCCTGCCGTGGATGCGCTGATCGACAAAGTGATCTTCGCGAAGGATCGTGCCGGGCTGGTCGCGGCGACCAAGGCGCTTGACCGCGTGCTGCTGTGGAATTTTTACGTCGTACCGCAGTTCACTTATCCGTTCTCGCGCTACGCGCGCTGGGACCGCTTCAGCCACGCCGAGCCTCTGCCGAAATATGGTCGTTCCGGTCTGCCGGCATTGTGGTGGTACGATTCCGAGAAGGCCGCCAGGATCGGTAAGCGATCTTGAAGTGTTCTTCACGCAATTCTCTGTTCTCCCGCCGGCATGTGCTCGGCCTTGGCGTTGGCGCGCTGAGCGCAACACGCCTGCTGCCGGCAGGCGCGGGCGAATCCGGCGCAACCCACGGCATGTCGGCGTTCGGTGATCTCAAATACCCGGCGGATTTTCATCATTTCGACTACGTTAATCCGACGGCGCCCAAGGGCGGATTGTTTTCGGTCATTCCCTGGGTCCGTGCCTACAATCAATCGTACCAAACCTTCAATTCGCTCAACGCCTACATTCTGAAGGGCGACGGCGCGCAAGGCATGGACATGACGTTTGCGCCGCTGATGGGGCGCGCCAACGATGAGCCTGACGCGATGTATGGGCTGGCCGCGAAATCGGTGCAAATCTCCGCCGACAAGCTGACCTATCGTTTTACGCTGCGGCCGGAAGCCAGGTTTCACGATGGTTCGAGATTGACCGCGCATGATGCCGCGTTCTCGCTGACGACTCTGAAGAGCAAGGGCCATCCGCTGATCTTGACGCAGTTGCGCGACATGGTGAAGGCGGAAGCGCCCGATGATGCAACGCTGGTGATTACGTTCGCCGAAAAGCGCGGGCGCGACGTTCCGCTCTATGTCGCGGGGCTGCCGATCTTTTCAAAGGCCTATTACGCGGCCCGGCCGTTCGAGGAATCGACGCTCGATATTCCCCTGGGATCCGGGCCGTACAAGGTCGGAAAGTTCGAGGTCAACCGCTACATCGAATACGAACGGGTAAAGGATTGGTGGGGAGCCGAGCTGCCTGTCGCGCGAGGAAGCTACAATTTCGATACCGTGCGGTTCGAATTTTATCGCGATCGCGACGTTGCGTTCGAGGGCTTCACCGCAAGGAGCTACCTGTTCCGCGAAGAATTTACCGCGCGGGTATGGGCGACGCGTTATGATTTTCCGGCGGTCAAGGATGGCCGCGTCAAGCGCGAGACATTGCCCGACGAAACGCCGTCGGGCGCGCAGGGCTGGTTTATCAATACCCGTCGCGACAAATTCCGGATTCCGCGCGTGCGCGAGGCGCTGATCCAGGCTTTCGATTTCGAATGGACCAACAAGACCATCATGTACGGCGCCTATGCGCGAACCCATTCGCCGTTCCAGAATTCGGACATGATGGCGGAGGGGCCGCCGTCGCCCCAAGAACTCAAGCTGCTCGAGCCGTTCCGCGCCCAGGTGCCGGACGAGGTGTTCGGTCCGCCCTTCCTGCCGCCCGTCTCCGACGGATCGGGTCAGGATCGATCGCTGCTGCGCAAGGCCTCGCAACTGCTGCAGGAAGCCGGACTTACCATCAAGGACGGCAAGCGCTTGCTGCCTAATGGCGAGCCTTTCAAGATCGAATTTCTGGCCGATGAACCCTCGCTGCAGCCACACCACGCGCCTTACATCAAAAATCTCGGTACGCTCGGGATCGAGGCAAGCCTGCGGATTGTGGATCCCGTGCAAT
>VAZS01000261.1 GCA_005884855.1 Alphaproteobacteria bacterium
CGACTTCTGCAGCAATTACCCCCGAGAGGGCGCCATGCTGGTCGCCGGCTTGATCTGCAACTATCTGGTCAAGCCGGTCGACCCCAAATGGAACATGAGCGCTGAAGAAGTTAGCAAGCTGCAGGCTGCGACTGCAAAGAGCGCGGCTGGGGTGCAACAGGGGTCGTTTGACATTGGCAAGGGCGGGTTCGACGCCAGAGCCGCGCTGTTCTGGGCCTTTGTCGGCGTCCCGCTCGCCTGGGGTGTGTGGAAGACCCCGGAAAGCGCGATCAAGATCATCTGATCGCCACGTTGCTTCGCGGGACCCAATCGTCCCGCGACACCACTACTCGAATGCTGCGTCAGGCGAGATCTGAGTTTTGCCGCAGCAACCAGAATCTGATCAGGAGCATGGCCTCAGGGGGTGTGTGCCGGTTAAATCATTATTTATGCAGCACATTTGCTCTTGGCATCTGGCATACCAATGATTAGAGTCATGCCACTGAACAAGAGAACGAGACGTTCCCAATGAGTCATGATGTGCAACAGGTCCGTTCGTTCAAGCATCCAGGCGAAGGACGGAAGCGGGCCATCTCATCCCCCAAGGGACGCCAGGTCGATCCGACCGCCGCGCACGAGATCGAACTGCTTCTCGCAGACCGGCCAAGGCGCCGCGACCTCCTGATCGAGCACCTGCATCTCATCCAGGACACCTACAAACAGATCTCCGCCGCGCACCTTGCGGCGCTTGCCGACGAGATGAATCTTTCGTTCGCGGAAGTGTTCGAGACCGCCACCTTCTACGCGCATTTCGATGTGGTGAAGGAGGGCGAGCCGAACATACCGCCGCTGACCATTCGAGTCTGCGATTCGCTTACCTGCGCGGTGTTGGGCGCGGAAAAATTACTGCAGGAAGTCCAGAATGGCGCCGGCCCAGGCATTCGCGTCGTGCGCGCGCCGTGTGTCGGACGCTGCGATACCGCGCCGGCCGCTGAGGTCGGCCACAATTTCATCGATCACGCCGGCGTTGCAGGCGTGCTTGCAGCCGCAAAGGCCGGCGACACTCACGCGCATCTGCCGGAGTATGTCGATTATGACGCGTATGTCGCTGATGGCGGCTACACGCTGTTAAAGCGCCTGCGCTCCGGCGAGGTGTCAAAGGAAGATCTTTTGAAGGCGCTCGATGACGCCAGCCTGCGCGGGCTTGGCGGCGCCGGCTTTCCCGCCGGACGGAAGTGGCGCGCCGTGCTCGGCGAGCCCGGGCCGCGGCTGATGGCCGTTAACGGCGACGAAGGCGAGCCCGGGACATTCAAGGATCGATATTACCTTGAAACCGACCCGCACCGGTTTCTCGAGGGCACGCTGATCGGCGCGCATGTGGTCGATGCGCCCGACGTCTACATCTACATTCGCGACGAATATCCGGCGTCGCGCCAGATTCTGACGCGCGAGATTGCCAAATTGCCGCCCGGCGGTCCAGTGCTGCACATGCGGCGCGGCGCCGGCGCTTATATCTGCGGCGAGGAATCCTCGCTGCTCGAAAGCATCGAGGGCAAGCGTGGAATGCCGCGGCACAAGCCGCCATACCCGTTCCAGGTCGGCCTGTTCGGATTACCCACGCTGATCAACAATGTCGAGACGCTGTGGTGGGTGCGGGACATCGTCGAAAAAGGCGCGGATTGGTGGAACAGTCACGGCCGCAACGATCGTCGTGGCTTGCGCAGCTATTCGGTATCAGGGCGAGTGAACAATCCCGGAATGAAGTTGGCGCCGGCCGGCATCACCGTGCGCGAACTGATCGACGAATTCTGCGGCGGCATGGCGGATGGCCACAAATTCCACGCCTATTTGCCCGGCGGCGCGTCCGGCGGCATCCTGCCGGCGTCGATGGATGATATTCCGCTCGATTTCGGCACGTTGGAAAAATACGGCTGCTTCATCGGCTCCGCCGCGGTGATCATCTTGTCCGACCAGGACAGCGTTAAAGGCGCGGCGCTGAACCTGATGCGCTTCTTCGAGGACGAAAGCTGCGGCCAGTGCACGCCCTGCCGCGTCGGCACCCAGAAGGCGGCGGTGTTGATGCAAAACCCGGTCTGGAACCGCGATCTGCTCGACGAATTGAGCCAGGTGATGCGGGATGCCTCGATCTGCGGGCTCGGCCAAGCAGCCTCCAATCCGCTCACCAGCGTCATTAAATATTTCCCGGACGAGTTTCTTCCGAAGGAAGCTGCGGAATGACAAAGATCCAGTTCGAACTCGATGGTAATCAAGTCGAGGCCATCAACGGCGAAACCATCTGGCAGGTCGCAAAGCGCCAGGGCCGCGAAATCCCCCATCTTTGCCATTCGCCTGAACCGGACTACCGCCCGGACGGCAATTGCCGCGCCTGCATGGTCGAGATCGAGGGCGAGCGTGTGCTGGCGGCCTCCTGCAAGCGCACCCCGAGCGTCGGAATGAAGGTGAAATCGGCGAGCGCGCGCGCGGTCGCGGCGCAGAAAATGGTGATGGAGCTTCTGGTTGCCGATCAGCCGGCGCGCGAAACATCGCATGATCCCGATTCGAAATTCTGGCACTGGGCCGAAAAGGTCGAGGTGACCGAAAGCCGTTTCCCCGCCGCCGAGCGCTGGGCCAGTGACCCCAGCCACCCGGCGATGCGCGTCAATCTCGATGCCTGCATTCAGTGTGGGTTGTGCGAGCGCGCGTGCCGGGAGGTCCAGGTCAACGACGTGATCGGGATGGCCTATCGCAATCACGGTTACAAGGTCGTTTTCGACTTCGACGATCCGATGGGCGAATCAACCTGCGTCGCCTGCGGCGAATGCGTACAGGCCTGCCCGACAGGCGCGCTGATGCCTGCGGTTATGCTGGATGAGAAGCAGACCCGCGTAACCTATCCAGACAGGAAGGTCGATTCGCTTTGCCCATTCTGCGGCGTCGGCTGTCAGGTCACCTATCAGGTCAAGGACGAAAAGGTGATCTATGCCGAAGGCCGCGACGGCCCGGCCAATCACAACCGCCTCTGCGTCAAGGGCCGCTTCGGCTTCGACTACATCCATCACCCGCATCGACTGACCAAGCCGCTGGTGCGGCTGCCGAATGCGAAGAAGGATGCCAACGACCAGGTCGATCCGGCCAATCCGTTCACGCACTTCCGCGAAGCTTCCTGGCAAGAGGCGCTCGACATCGCAGCTCAAGGCCTGGTCAAGATCCGCGACGAGAAGGGCGCCAAGGCGCTCGCCGGTTTCGGCTCGGCCAAGGGTTCGAACGAGGAAGCGTATCTGTTCCAGAAGCTGGTGCGCACCGGCTTCGGCTCCAACAACGTCGATCATTGCACCAGGCTTTGCCACGCCTCATCGGTCGCAGCGCTAATGGAAGGCCTGAACTCGGGCGCGGTATCGGCGCCGTTTGCGGCCGCAATGGACGCCGAGGTCATCATCGTGATCGGCGCCAATCCGACGATAAACCATCCAGTCGCGGCGACTTACATCAAGAACGCAGCCCAGCGCGGCGCCAAGCTGATCGTGATGGATCCGCGCGGCCAGGGGCTGTCGCGCCATGCCTATAAGCATCTGGCGTTCAAGGCGGGCAGCGATGTGGCCATGCTGAATGCGATGATCAACACGATTATCAGCGAGGGGCTGACCGACCAGCAATATATCGCCGGGTTTACCGAGGGTTTCGACGAGCTGAAGGAACGCATCAAGGAATTTACGCCGGAGAAGATGGAGCCGATCTGCGGCATCCCGGCGGAGACCCTGCGCGAAGTGGCGCGGCTGTATGCGCGCTCGCGCGCCTCGATCATCTTCTGGGGCATGGGTATCAGCCAGCATGTGCACGGCACCGACAATGCGCGCTGCCTGATCGCGCTCGCTCTGATTACGGGGCAGGTCGGTCGTCCCGGCACGGGACTGCATCCGCTGCGGGGGCAGAATAATGTGCAGGGCGCCTCGGACGCGGGGCTGATCCCGATGTTCCTGCCGGATTACCAGCCAGTCGAGCGCACCGCTCTGCGCGAGCCATTCGAACTGCTCTGGGATCACAAGCTCGATCCGGTCCGCGGCCTGACGGTCGTGGAGATCATGAACGGGATCCACGCCGGCGAGATCACGGGCATGTATATCGAGGGCGAGAATCCCGCGATGTCAGACCCCGATCTGCAGCACGCGCGCGAGGCGCTGGCCAAGCTCGATCATCTGGTGGTGCAGGATCTGTTCGTCACCGAGACCGCCTTTCATGCCGACGTCATCCTGCCGGCCTCGGCTTTCGCCGAGAAGTCCGGCACCTTCACCAATACCGACCGGCGCGTGCAATTGGCGCGCGAGGTGATCAAACCGCCCGGGGATGCCCGGCAAGATCTCTGGATCATCCAGGAGATCGCCCGGCGCATGGGCCTGGACTGGCGTTATGAGGGGCCGGGCGACGTTTTCACCGAGATGGCGCAGGTGATGCCGTCCCTGAACAACATCACCTGGGAGCGGCTGGTGCGCGAAGGTGCGGTGACCTATCCCGTCGACGCTCCCGACAAGCCCGGCAACGAGATCATCTTCAACGCGGGTTACCCGACCGAGAGCGGCCGTGGCAAGATCGTGCCGGCACACATATCGCCGCCCGACGAACTGCCGGATCACGACTACCCCATGGTGTTATCGACCGGCCGCGTGCTTGAACACTGGCACACCGGCTCCATGACGCGGCGCTCCATTGTGCTCGATCAGATCGAGCCGGAGGCGGTGGCGTTCATGTCGCCAAAGGACATGAGGCGCATGAGCGTCTGGCCCGGCGATTCTATCCGGCTGGTGACCCGGCGCGGCGCGGTCGAGGTGAAAGTGCGTTCCGACCGCGACGTTCCCGAGAACATGGTTTTCATGCCGTTCTGCTACGCGGAAGCCGCCGCGAACCTGTTAACCAATCCGGCGCTCGACCCGTTCGGCAAGATTCCTGAATTCAAGTTCTGCGCGGTCAAGGCCGAACGCGTCGCGATCAAAGAGGCAGCGGAGTAACGCGCGCGGCGTTTTGCAAGCGCGCACTTCGTAGTGCCAACGGTGCTAACGATATCGATTGCGTGCCGTGAATGGACGCGCCGAGGCGTCATGGAACTTTCCCAACCCGTGAAGATTGTTTTGTTTCACATGGGAGGAGTGTCATGGCACGAAAATACTCGAAGAAGGCATCGGCCAAAGTCGGACGCGCGATGAAGAAGCGCAAGGCCGGTACATTGAGGAGCGGCAGGTCAGGCAGGAAGGTCAAGAGTCGCAAACAGGCAATCGCAATCGGTCTGTCGGAGGCAAGGCGAGAGGGAAAGAAAGTCCCTCCGAAGAAGAGTTCGAGCAGGAGTTCAAGCAAGCGTTCGAGCAAGAGGTCGAGCGAGAGTTCGAGCGGCAGGAAGCGCAGCAAGGAAAGGTCGGCGCGGAAGTCAAAGCGATAGCTGGCGCTCGTGTTAGCTGAAGCTGCCTTCGTCCCGGCCCTCCACATCTCTTGTTGTTGCAATCTCCCGAGATGCGGATGGCCTGGACGGCTTCCGGGCGCTTGATGTGCAACGGCGTCGATGCTCATTTCTGCGGGATTGATCGTGTGTCTTTGAGAAGCCTCAGCACTTATCGAAAAAAGCGGGATTTTGACAAGACCGCGGAGCCCAGCGGCGATGCTCCGGTGGCGCCTTCAAAGCAGCGGCGGTTTGTCATCCAGAAGCACGCCGCGAGCCGGCTGCATTATGATCTGAGGCTGGAGTTCGGCGGCGTTTTCAAATCCTGGGCGGTTACCAAGGGGCCTTCGCTCGATCCGCACGATAAGCGCCTGGCGGTGGAAGTTGAAGATCATCCTCTCGACTATGGGGATTTCGAAGGCACGATTCCAAAAGGCCAGTATGGCGGCGGGACCGTGCAGCTCTGGGACCGCGGCTATTGGGAGGCCGACGATCCGGAGCGCGGATTCAAGAAGGGCGATCTGAAATTCACGCTGCACGGAGAAAAGCTGCACGGCAGTTGGGTTCTGGTGCGCATGCGCAACGATCGCACCGGGGGTAAACGCACGAATTGGCTGCTGATCAAGCATCGCGACGAATACGTAAAAGAAGGCAGCGCCAACAAAATTCTGGAAGCGGACCAGTCCGTCGCATCGGGACGGAGCATGGACCAGATCGCGGCAGGCAAGGGCAGGGCGCCCAAGCCGTTCATGACATCGAAGTCGCCTCTAACGAAGGCTGACGCCGTGTGGCATTCGAACCGGGGCGACAGCGCTGAAGCGCCGGCGCCAAGCAAGAAAGCCTCGTTGCTGGCCGTTCCCCCGCCAAAGGGCAAGAAGGTCACGGCGATGCCTGAGTTCGTTGCGCCTGAGCTCTGCATGTTGGTTGATCGGCCGCCGGGCGATGAAGGCTGGTGCCATGAGATCAAATTCGACGGCTACCGCGTGCAGCTGCGTGTCGAG
>VAZS01000451.1 GCA_005884855.1 Alphaproteobacteria bacterium
GTTCCAGCAGGAGTGTTTTCCGGCAAAGTCGAGACCGGGTTGCGTTAAGGAATGCTCTGTATTCTGCCGAGAACTCGGATCAGGCGTGTTAGCGCGGTGCGCGCCGAAAATCACTTCGGGGCCGAGGCCTGCCGTCCATTTACGACGATGAAATACAGGTTTCGCGTGTAAACCAATAGCCCGAGCGCCTGGCCGGCAATGAACACCGGATCCCGGCGATACAGCGCATATACAAGTAGTAATGCTCCGCCGCCGATCGAAAAAAACCAGAACGCTACCGGAATCACGCTCTTGCGCGCGCGTTCGGACGCAATCCATTGCACCACAAAACGCATCGTGAAAAATGCCTGCGCGACAAACCCTAGCGCCACCCAAGCGTCGAACTGTACGACGAAAACGTCATGCAGGTAGGTCGCGAGATTGCTGAATAACTCGTTCATAAGGTCACCTCGGTGACGTCGGGTGTTGGTTTTTTGCGGCGGATCAGCCACCACACGCCAGCGATATCCATAATTCCGATCCATAGCCGATCGAAGAAACCATAGTTTGACATGCCGGACCGGCGCGGGCGGTCGACCACCTCGACATAGGCGATCTCGTACCCCTCGCGGCGCACCAGCGCCGGCAGAAAGCGATGCAGCCCGTCGAAGTAAGGCATCATCAGGAACACCTCGCGCCGGAATGCTTTCAGACCGCAGCCGGTGTCGCGGGTGCCGTCGCGCAGGATTGACTTGCGCACGCCGTTTGCGATCCGCGACTGGATTCTTTTGAAACCGGTATCCCTGCGCCCGACTCTTTGGCCGGCTGCCAGACCCACCCGCTCGCCGCCATTTTCGAGCGCCGCAATCAAATGCGGCAGGAACGCCGGATCGTTTTGCCCGTCGCCGTCGAGCGTGGCCGTAATTGCGCCCCGCGCGGCGCGCACTCCGCTGCGCACTGCCGCCGACTGACCTGCGGATGCCGCGTGACGGATCTGGCGCAGGTTTGCGCATCGTTCCATCTCGGTTGCAAGTCGCTCGGCGGTGGCATCGGTCGAGCCGTCGTCGACATAAATGATTTCATAATTCCACCGGCCGTCGAGCGCGGCCGCGATTTCGGCGATCAGCGGCTTGACGTTCTCGGCCTCATTGCGCACGGGGACAATGATGGAAACGGCGACCGCGGATGTGTCAGAACTAGGCAAATCGACGCTCACCGTTTGAATGGGGCCGCCGCCAAAAATGCTGGCGCTTCGGGCGGTTGCGGCGTCCGCTTCTTATGGCGCTGACGCCCTGCGGGCAACCCCTTTGAACCGTCCCGAAACGCTCCGAAGCGGCACAATTTTGCCATCGCGACGGATAGCGAACCCAAGCCGGCGCGCCGCAAACCAGTAGCGCACGGACATAGCCCCGACCACGCCGATCAACGCCCCCGCAACCACATCGCTCGGGTGATGAGACAACAGCACCAGGCGGGTGGCGGCGATCAGGAAGGCATACACGATCATAGCTAGCCGCGCTCGCGGCCAGACCGCGCTCACAGCGAAAGCCAGCGCGAAAGCGGTGACGGCGTGAGCCGATGGGAAGCTCGCAAAGGCTTCGGTCCCGGCAAAGGGCGCGAAGTTGAACGCGTTCGCCGCGCCGCCCACGAACGGTCGCCCGCGTCCGACAGCCCATTTGAGCGCTTCACCGGCGAGCAGTGGAGTTAGCACAGCTAAAAACAGAAACTGCAGTCGCATGCCGAAACTGAGCAATTGCGCTCGCGAGCTTCCGGGCAATGCTGCGGAGACAACTGCAACCGCGAGCAACATCGTCCCCAAGGCCAAGAGCACATAACTATCTTTGCCAAACTCTGTCAGGATGCGAACAGGCCAAAGGCTTGGCGTGCCGCGCGTGGGCATCAGGCCGATCTCTCGCGCGTCAAGTACGTACATCAGGGCGATGATGAGGGCTCCGAGCATCGCCCCGATCAGCAGCGAGTGCCGCGCCAATCGCCGTGCCGCCAGGGCGCGTCGCGAATGCGATGGTGGGCGCACGAGTTGGGCAATCGAGCGCTCCGCGACCGCGCCAAGGCTCGCAAAATAATTCGCACTTTCGCCAAGGCGGGCGCGAGCGGACATGTTATTCCGTGCCCTCGGAGCGGAAGATCGCGATCGAAATCGCTCGCCCTTGCGAGATGTTGTAGCCGTCGATCCGATTGGCGACGTTGTAACGCAATCCAATGGCCTCGGCGCGCTGGGCAAAGCCGCGTTCGGAGCGCTGTTCTACCAATGCGAAGCGGCAACTTCCCTGCCCGAGGAAATCCGCCGCGCCCGAACCGTCGGTCAGCAGCGTCGAAGTTCCGGTCATGAACACCAGGCTTGGCTCGTGAAAGCCCGCGGCCGCGGCCTTTGGTCCGACACAGACGACGTTGCGCAGCGCACGCGCGATCTCCGCGCTCGGAAATACCGGCGTCAGCGCCGGAACCACCACGCCGTAAATGGCAATGGCCAAAAACATCGCGGCGACCACAGCGTTGAGCAGCGAGCGCTCGGCGTGATTGTCGTCATAAAGCCACCACGCGAACAATCCGAAGATGAGCGCCGCCGCCACGAACGGCCATGCCAGAAAAACCGGCTGGCGGGTCAACATGATCGCGCCGACAATGGCAATCACTGAAGCCACGGCCGGCACGACAAACCACCAAGCAGCGCCACTTCTCAACCAGGACCTCGACAACACGCGCCGTTCCAGTGCACCGACCGTGAGGATCGCGATCGCTGGATACAGCGGCAGCACGTAATGCGGCAGCTTGGTCAGCACCAGTTCGAATACGATCCAGGATGGGACCAGCCAGGCGAGCAGATATTGGGCGCCGGGCTCGCGCCTTGCCCGCCAGACCGCAGGGGCGGCCATTCCTGCGAGCGGCGCCCCCGGCCAGAACGTCGCCCAGAATAGCAGCAGATAGACTCCGGGCGGTGCACCATGGGATTCCTGCGCCCCCAGCTTGCTCAACATGTCGCCGCCGAGCGAATCCGCGAAAAACGTGTCGCCTGCGCGCCAGAAGATCGCGACGAACCAGGGCAGCACCAGAACCAGCATCCAGATCAGGCCCCACACCGGACGCAGGCGCCAAAACCACACGGCCGACCGGTCGAGGATCGCCAGACTGCCGATCGTAAGCACGACGAACATCAGTATCAGCGGTCCCTTGAGCAGGATGCCAGCCGCCAGCGCAGTCCAGAAGATTGCCGGCGACGACCATGGCGGGCGCACGGGATCCTCACCGCGCTGCCACGACAAGTAGACCCGCCCCAGCGCGCCCATCGCCGCCACAACCGTGAGCAGCAGCATCGCATCCGTTTTGGCGAGCCGCGCTTCGGCGCCAAGCAACACCGAACTGCACAGCATAAGTCCGGCGAAGATGGCGCCGCGCCGGGTCACGAACGGCAGCGCCGCCCA
>VAZS01000262.1 GCA_005884855.1 Alphaproteobacteria bacterium
GAGCGCGCGAACCTGTCCCGCGCTGATGTTGGGAGCCATCGCTGGGACCGCGTCAATCATCATCTGCACCTGCCCACCGATGACGCCGCTGCGCGCTTCTCCACTGTTGCGATATGGAACGTGCACGACATCAATGCCGACCATTGTTTTGAATAGTTCGCCGGCCATGTGATACGGCGTACCCTGACCGGAGGAGGCGTAATTCAATTTGCCCGGCTGCGATTTGGCTAGCGCGATGAATTCCTGCAGCGTTTTCGCAGCGACGTGCGGGTGCACCACGATGACAAGGTCCGAGTAATTGACCGGCGCAATCGGCACGAGATCGCGCATCAAGTCGTATTTGCGCTGCTGCTGCGGCACCAGCGATTCGTTCGCCGTCTGGGTATTCGACATCATCAACAGCGTATAACCGTCGGGCGGGGACTTGGCGGCCTCCAGCGTGCCGATGACGCCGCCGGCGCCGGTACGGTTCTCGACCACGATCGGCTGTCCGAACTTCTCTTGCAAATTGTTACCGATCAGGCGCGCTGCTACGTCGGCTGGTCCTCCGGGGCCGAATGGAACGACGATCCGGATCGGCCTCGCCGGATAATCCTGCGCGAAGCACGGCGCAGCAAGATTTGGCGTCGAAAGAACAGCTGCCGCTAACGCAACCGCAAGCCTTGGAGCTGTCATTTCAATCTCCCGAATTGCTGTCTTATTCCGTAGGGGTTTGTTGGCCAAATGTGGCTCTCAATCTAGTGCGAATGGCGATAAGCTGTCGACGAAAGACTGGCTGTGCCCATTAGGAATAAAAGATAACTTCCGGTGTACCAAAGTCTCGCCCGAGCAAAGGGATTATGGGCCAATGAAACATCCGAACATGTCGCGCCGGACCGTACTTAAGGGCTCAGGTGCACTGCTCGCGGGCGCTGCGTTCTCGACCCGCGTCATGGCCGCCGCGCCCCCGCCCGAGCCAGTCACGCCTGCATTGGTGGAGGCGGCGAAGAAGGAAGGCCAAGTCATCTACTACACCTCCACCGATCTGCCGGTGGCTGAGAAACTAGCGAAGGCGTTCGAGGCGAAATATTCCGGGATTGCCGTGCGCGTCGAACGTACCGGCGCCGAACGGGTGTTCCAGCGTATCGGTCAGGAATATTCCAGTAAGATCCATGCGGTCGATGTGGTGAATTCATCCGATGCCGCGCATTTCATCGTCTGGAAACGCGAGGGCATTCTGGCACCCTACGTGCCGGAAGACGTCGCGAACTATCCGGCCGAGCACAAGGATGTGGACGGGCAGTTCGCCAGCTTTCGTGTATGGCTGAGCATCATCGCCTACAACACCAATCTGGTGAAAGCGGAGGAAGCGCCGAAGAGTTTTGCCGACCTGCTCGATCCCAAATGGAAAGGCAAGATCGTCAAGGCGCATCCCGGCTATAGCGGCACCATCATGACCGCGACCTACCAGATGCAGCGCGATCTCGGATGGACCTGGTTCGAACAGCTTGCGAAACAGAACATCATGCAGGTGCAATCCTCGGCTGACCCGCCCAAGAAGCTTGAGCTTGGTGAACGCGCCGTGATGGCCGATGGCAACGAGTACAACATTTTCCAAATCAAGGAAAAAGGAGGCCCGGTGGAGCCCGTCTATGCCGTTGAGGGCTCGCCGCTCATCATCGGCCCGAACGGGATATTCAAGTCCTCCCCAAATCCCAACGCGGCAAAACTGTTCCAGTCGTTCTGCTTCAGCCGAGAGGCACAGCAGCTCATCATCGATATCGGCGGCTTGCGCTCGGCGCATCCACAAACCCAGGAGAAGCCGGGCCGCAAGCCGTTTAGGGATATTAAGACCATGAAGGACGATGCGGCCGCCGTGGAAAAAGAGGGCGACGCGATCAAGGCGCGCTATTCCAAGCTGTTCCGCGTCTGATGCGGCGGCAATGACATCCCAACTGCCAAAAACGTCTGTCGCCGAGCTGCTGGCCGATAAAATCGTCGCGCTGAAGCCTGGCGCGCTCCCGCCTGTGACCGCGCGCAAATGCGAAGATTTGCTGATCGATGTAGTTGGCCTGTGCGTTACCGCACGCAACCAGGATTATGTCGCCAGCGCGCTTGCGGGTTGGGACGATGAAGGCGTGTGCACGGTGATCGGCCACAAACGCACGCTCACCGCAGCGGGCGCGGCTTTCGTCAACGGCACGGCCGCGCATGGGGAAGATTTCGACGACACGTTCGAGGGTGGGCCCGTTCATGCCGGCGCGGTGATCGTGCCGGCTGTACTGGGTGCCTGCGAGCGGCACAAGGCAGATGGGCAAATGGCCCTGATCGGCATTGCGGTCGGCACCGAGGTTCTCTGCCGTTTGAGCCTCGTCGTGCCCAAGGCCGTTCACAGGGCCGGCTTTCACCCCACTGCGATCTTCGGGACGATGGGAGCCGCGGCCGGCGTGAGCGCGGCACTCGGTCTTAATGCCAGGCAGATCGTGGATGCGCTCGGGATCGCAGGTAGCATGGCTGGGGGCATTATTGAATATTTGGCCGAGGGCGCCTGGACCAAACGGCTGCATGCGGGTTGGGCGGCGCAATCGGGTCTGCGCGCCGCGCTGCTCGCGCAGGCAGGCTTTGTCGGCCCGCGCACGGTGTTCGAGGGCGTCCACGGGCTGTTTCATGGCTTCGCGCACACCACGCGCGGCGACTACCAGGCGTTAATTGGCGATTTCGGCACGCGCTGGGTGACCGACACGCTGGCGTTCAAGCCGTACCCCTGCGGGACAATGGCGCAGCCTTACATAGATTGCGCTCGCCGACTTGCCGCGCGTGGCGTCAAGTCGGAGGACATCAGCGAAATCGTCTGTGAGGTGGCGGAGGGGACGGTGCACCGGCTATGGGAGCCGCTCGCCGACAAGCAGCGCCCGCGCAACGGCTATTCCGCCAAGTTCGCCACGCCGTATCTGCTGGCAGCCGGCTTTGTCCATGGCGGCGTTGGGCTGGGCGCATTTACCAAAGCCGCGATCCGGAATCCAAAATTGCTCGCGCTCGCGGCCAAAGTGAAATACGTGATCGACGCCCAAAATCCATACCCGGACAGCTATACCGGCCATATCAGAGCCATCATGAAGGACGGCAGCGTGATCGAGGAGCGCCAGCCGCATCTGCGCGGCGGCGCGCAGGAGCCGCTGACCCGGCAAGACGTTATCGACAAATTCGCGCTCAATACAGAGCACGGCGGCTGGACCAAGGCGCAAGCCGATGCAACATTGATGTTGTTGTCGCGGCTCTACAATGGGTCGATCGATCTGAGCGTGATGCGCAATTAGTTTTCGTTCGTGTAGTTATCATCGTGCCAGGGATCGTCGCGGCATGACGGCGGAGAAATGGACATGGCCGGCAACACCGAACTGAGCGGCAAGGTTGCTATCGTGACGGGCGCGGGCCGCAACATCGGTCGCGCCATCGCGCTGGCTCTGGCCGAGGGCGGTGCTTCCATTCTGGTCAATGCTCGAAGCAACCGGCCCGAGGCCGACGCAGTGGCGCGCGAGGTCGAAGCAAACGGCGGCAAGGCGCTGGTCCATATCGGTGATGTCGTCGATGGTGCCGCGGTGCAAGCTATGGCGGATGCGGTCGTGAAACGTTTCGGCCGCCTCGATATCCTCGTCAACAATGCCGCGCTGCGGCGGGAGAAGCCCTTCGCTGAGATGAACTATGCGGACTGGCGCGAAATTCTCGACGTCACCCTGGATGGCGCGTTTCACTGCACCAAGGCCTGTCTTCCATGGTTGAAGCAAAGTGGCGCGGGAACCATCGTCAATATCGGCGGTCTAAGCGCCCATACCGGGGCCAAGGACCGGGCCCATGTGGTGACCGCAAAGGCCGGAATCATCGGCTTCACCCGCGCGCTGGCGCATGATCTGGCCGATTGCGGAATCACCGTCAATTGCGTGGTTCCCGGATTGATCGCGACGCCGCGCCCAAAGGACAAGCCGGAACCTGCGCATCACACGACCCACCAGACCATTACCGGCCAGCGTGGCAAACCGGAAGATGTCGCGGCGGCGGTGCGGTTCCTGTGCGGCCCGGGCGCGCGCTACGTCAACGGCCAGTTGATCCACGCCAATGGTGGGGCGTACCTCGGCGCATAGCGTATGGCCAATAAATGCGCTCGGCGGTGCCAGTTTTTGATGGTAGCAATTGGCGCATGAACCAGCAGGCAAAAATCGAGATCCGGCATTCCACGTGCCCGCACGATTGCCCGTCGGCGTGCGCGCTGGATGTCGAAGTGATCGGTGGTTCGACCATCGGACGCGTGCGGGGCTCCAAGCTGCAGAGCTATACCGCGGGCGTGGTCTGCGCGAAGGTCGCGCGCTACGCCGAACGCATTCATCACCCGGATCGCCTGATGCATCCGCTACGTCGCACCGGCGCAAAGGGCTCCGGACAATTCGCGCGGATTTCCTGGGACGAGGCGCTGGACGAAATAAGTGATCGCTTCAACGCGGCCGAATGCGAATTCGGCGCTCAATCGATCTGGCCCTATTACTATGCCGGCACGATGGGGCTCGTGATGCGCGACGGCATCAACCGCCTTGCGCATGTAAAGAAATATTCCCGCTTCTACTCCACCATTTGCGCCAACGTCGCCCGGGTCGGGTTTGCGATCGGCACCGGCAAGATTGCCGGCGTCGATCCGCGCGAGATGGGCGTCTCCGACCTCATCGTGATCTGGGGCACCAATCCCGTGAACACGCAGGTGAACGTGATGACGCATGCGATCCGCGCCCGCAAGGAACGCGGTGCGAAGATCGCCGCGATCGACGTCTACAATAACGACACCATGAAGCAGGCTGACATCAAGATCATCCTGCGGCCCGGCACCGATGGCGCCTTCGCCTGCGCCGTCATGCATGTGCTATTTCGCGAGGGCTACGCGGACCGGGCATATATGGATCGCTACACCGACTGCCCGGCCGAGCTTGAGGCGCATCTGGCTAGCCGCACGCCGGAGTGGGCCTCGGCGATCTCAGGCGTTCCGGTCGAGGAGATCGAGGCTTTTGCCCGTTTGGTCGGTGAGACCAGGCGCTCGTTCTTCCGGCTCGGATACGGCTTCACCCGCAGCCGCAACGGCGCGGCGCAAATGCACGCGGCGCTGTGCATTCCGGCTGTGACCGGCGCTTGGCAGTACGAGGGTGGCGGCGCATTTTTCAACAACTACTCGCTGTGGAAATTCAACGAGTCGATCATCGAGGGCCATGACGCGATCGACCACACCACGCGCGTGCTGGATCAGTCCAAGATCGGGCGCATCCTGACCGGTGACGCCGAAGCGCTCAGCCATGGCCCGCCGGTCAAGGCCATGCTGATCCAGAACACGAACCCGATGACAGTGGCGCCGGAACAAATGCTCGTACATCGGGGATTTGCGCGCGAAGACCTGTTCATGGCGGTGCATGAGCAGTTCATGACCGAGACCGCGCAAATGGCTGACATCGTGCTGCCCGCGACGATGTTCATGGAGCATGACGATCTCTATTACGGCGGCGGTCACCAGCATATTTCTGCCGGCGCCAAGCTGATCGATCCGCCGGGCGAGTGCCGGTCGAACCATGAGGTGCTGCAGGGTCTTGCCCGCCGCCTCAACGCCGTGCATCCCGGCTTCGAAATGTCGGCGCGCGAGCTGATCGACGCGACCCTGAAGAAGAGCGGCCATGGCGATATCGAACAGCTCGAGGCTGATCTGTGGCGTGATCTGCAGCCGGACTTCCGCACCTCGCATTATCTCGACGGTTTTGCCCATGCCGATGGCAAATTCCACTTCAAGGCCGACTGGGCGCACCCGCCGATCGGCAACGCCGGACTGATGGGCGCGTGGCAACAGATGCCGTCGCTGCCGGATCACTGGACCATCATCGAGGAGGCCGACGAAACCCATCCGTTCCGGCTTGCGACCAGCCCGTCGCGCAACTTCCTGAACACCACGTTCAACGAGACGCCGTCGTCGAAAGCGGGTGAGGGAGCGCCGACTGTCATGATCCATCCGGCAGATGCCGCAGCGCTCGGGATCGCCGATCGAGATCCCGTCACCTTGGGTAACACGCGAGGCGAGACCACGCTCACCGCAAGATTATTCGATGGCTTGCGGCGCGGAGTATTGATCGCGGAATCGATTCACCCGAACAAGGCCCATATCGGTGGACGCGGCATCAATACGCTCACCGGCGCCACGGCAATTGCGCCGATCGGTGGCGCCGCATTCCACGACAACAGGGTCTGGGTGAAAAAGGCCGCGCCTTCCGCTTCGCGGAACGCCTAAATCGCCCTTGCGGTCTCGCCCCGTCCTGCCGTTAATGTCCGCTCGACACCGGAAGCGGACAGGGCAATGACCGACAACAACAGCGTAGTGCTTGAAAAGCGCGGACAGGCATTCTGGATTACCATAAATCGGCCAGACAAGCGCAACGCCCTCAACGGCGAGGTGATTGCCGGCATCGCCAAGGGCTGCGATGGATTTTTCCAAGCCGAATGTTGACTACGCCGACTTGCTGCGGCTATCGCAGAACGCCATCAAACCTTCGATCGCGCGGGTAGGGGGCGCCTGCATGGCCGGCGGCATGGGGCTGCTTTGCATGACGGATATGGCCGTTGCCGCCGACCGCGCGATGTTTGGGTTGCCCGAAGTGAAAGTCGGCGTGTTCCCGATGCAGGTGATGAGCCTGTTGCAGGCGATCGCGCCGCGGCGGTTGGTCAACGAGTGGGCGCTGACCGGCGAACCCTTTGACGCGCGGACGGCGCAGACCGCCGGGCTCGTCAATTATGTCGTGCCACCGGCCGAGCTCGACGCCAAAGTCGAGTGGCTGATCGGCCGCATCGTCGACAAATCGCCAACCGCAATCCGGCGCGGCAAATACGCCATGCGCGCCATCGCATCGATGTCGTTCGATGAAAGCATAGCCTACACCGAAAGTCAGATTGCGTTGCTGGCAATGACGGAAGACGCCAGGGAGGGGCTCAAGGCGTTCGGCGAGAAGCGCAAGCCATCGTGGCCGGGGAAGTAGCTAACCCGCATTCGCCTTCAATCCGGCAGCCTCAATCCCCGCAATCGCGCAGGCCTCATCGTTGTCGGAAGTGTCGCCACTAATCCCGACTGCGCCGAGCAGGAAGCCGCCGCTTTGGATCAGCACGCCACCGGGCACCGGCACCATCCGACCCTGCGCCAGAGTATTCACGGCGCCGATGAAATAGGCCTGCTCCTGCGCGCGCTGAAATAGAGCCCGTGACCCCATGCCCATCGCCAGCGCGCCGTACGCCTTGCCGTGGGCGATCTCACTGCGCAGCAGGCTGGTGCCGTCCTGCGCGGCGGCGATTTTGACACACCCGCGCGCATCGAGCACGGTGACAACGAGGGGCTTCAATTTCTTTTCGACGGCCTTGGCAAGCGCCGAGTCGAGGATCTTGCGGGCGACGTCGAGAGTTAGTTCAGACATGCATGATTCCTTTGCGAGGCGAGAGGGATTGGGGATTCGATTGAGCGGTGTCGAGGCTCATGGCCAGCACACGCGCGACGTGAAGGGCCGCACGGTCGGCACCATCGGCAATCTGATGGCGGCACGAGGTTCCATCGGCGACGATCAACGTGCCAGGATCAGCGGCCCGCACCGCGGGGAGCAGCGAGAGTTCGGCCATGTCGATCGAGGCCTGATAGGTCTCGGCGGCGTAGCCGAAGGCGCCGGCCATGCCGCAGCAACTTGACTCGATCGTTTCGACTGCAAGATCCGGAACAAGCCGCAACGCCTGTTCGACAGACTTGAACGCGCCGAAGGATTTCTGATGGCAATGGCCATGCACCAGGACTTTGCCGGCTATAGGACCGAGCCGCAGCTGCAGACGCCCGGCCTGCGCCTCGCGCACCAGAAATTCCTCCAACAAAAGCGCGTGCGCGCCAATGCTTGTTGCGGCGTGGTCTGATCGCAGCGAAAGCAGCTCGTCGCGGAGCGTCAACAGACAGCTCGGCTCGAGGCCGATGATCGGCAGGCCGCGGGCGGCGAACGGTCCATACGTAGTAACCAGCCGATCCAGCTCAGTGCGCGCGCGATCGACAAGGCCTGCTGAAAGGAAGGTGCGCCCGCAGCACAATGGCCTGGCGTCATCCGCGGGCCTTGGAACATGAACACGATAGCCACCCGCGACCAGCACGCGCAAAGCGGCGTCGAGGTTTTCGCGCTCATAGGCGCGGTTGAAAGTGTCAGCGAACAGGACGACTTCGCGCCCATCGGCGGGACCAACGATCTCGGCGTCGGGCTCGAACACATCGCGCCGCCACGCCGGCAGTGCGCGTCGTGCGCTGATCCCCGCCACTCGTTCGAGCAGCCGTCGCAGCAACGGACTGTTGTTGCGCCAATTGAGAAGCGGGGCGAAGCGCGCAGCCATGCCAGCATAGCGTGGCAGATAGCTCACCAGCCGATCCCTCAGCGAAAGGCCGTGCTTGGCCATGCGCGCGGCTAAAACCTCTATCTTCATTTTGGCCATATCGACGCCAGTGGGGCATTCGTGGCGGCAGGCCTTGCAGGAGACGCAAAGCTTCAGGGTCTCCATCATCTCGTCGGAGGCGAGAGCATCTGGTCCTAACTGGCCGGAGATCGCCAGCCGCAGCGTGTTGGCCCGTCCCCGCGTCACGTGCTTTTCGTCACGGGTTACTCGATAGGACGGACACATAACCCCACCCTCGAGTTTGCGGCAGGCGCCATTGTTGTTGCACATCTCGATCGCGCCCTGAAAACCGCCGCCGGCGCCGGGATAGGCCGACCAGTCGAGCGCCGTCTTCAATTCGCCGACGCGGTAATCCGGCGGATAACGAAACAGAGCGCGATCGTCCATTTTGGGCGCGTC
>VAZS01000452.1 GCA_005884855.1 Alphaproteobacteria bacterium
GACTTCGCCTTCTGCAAACGCTGGACCGATATGGGCGGTGAGATCTGGGCTGATCTCGAGAGCCGTCTCGATCATGTCGGCCCCTCGGTGTTTCACGGAGATGTTTCGTCGCAGTTTGCTACGCCTGCACAAGCTGCGCCCGCAGCGGCGGCGAACGCTGCATGAATTCGCCATTGGCGAGCGCCGGCGTTGGCGCGTGATAACACCACTTTGTTTGCCATATCAGGAGTGTTGGATGCAGGCCGATCCTGACGAACGGACCGGGAATTCGGAACTATTCTGCGCGGACCGTATCGGATTTGCCAAGCTCACCACGATGGCGTTTCACGGAACCGATCTTCGCCCGCTGCGCGACGAGCTAATGGCGAAAGTCGCCGACGGAACGGCCAGCGCGGGTGATGGGCTCGATCTTTCGCTGATCGCGCAGCTATTGGGCGACAAGCAGACCGGTCTTTCCATTCAGGCCGAGGTGGTCGCTTTCCATCAACTGTTTCGATCGCCCTGTGTCGCGCAGACACCAAAACTGCGCGTTCTTGCACTCGCGGCTGCGATCGACATGGGCGGCAACACGCCGATCGAGTTCTTACTGGAAGAATCCGGAATCGAGCTGCTGACTCTATACGTCGTTCCGGGACGAGACTTGCCTTTCCCGCTGCCCGCTCATGATGTTGCGATAGTGATCGCTTCAGATTCCGAGGAATGCCGAGACGCTCTCCGGATCATCGATGAGATGGCGCCAAGCTGGCCACGTCCGATGCTGAACCCGCCGCATCTGGTTTGCAATCTGGATCGCGACAAGCTCCATCACCTCTTGAGCGGGATCGAAGGGCTCGACATCCCGGCAACGCTTTGGGCGACGCGCGCGCAATTGTCCGACATGCCGACGTCGGATCTTTCGCTGAGCGAGTTCGCTGCCGAGCTTCAGTTTCCGGCCATCGTCCGGCCACGCGGTTCGCATGCGGGCGTCGGGCTCGCCAAGCTCGATGATGCTGCCGCGATCAGCCGATATCTCGAGGCACGGCCGGAGCAGGAATTTTTTGTCTCGCGCTTCGTCGACTACGCCAGCGAGGATGGCCTGTTCCGCAAGTACCGGGTCGTCTTCGTGGAAGGTCGGCCTTACGCCTGCCACATGGCGATCGCCGGTCAGTGGGATATCTGGTATCTCAACGCGGGAATGTCCGACAGCGCAGCCAAGCGTCTCGAATGTTGATTTTCGAGGCGGACAGTACCGCCGTGGTGCACAACATGGATTCTCCGGAACTGTTTCCATACAAGCCTCCGCAAATGCGCAAAATCTTTGACGCATTCGCCGCGATGCTGTGCGCCCGCGCCGGACGAGGGCAGGAGCACGCGGCGTGAAGGTGTTGAGCGAAGCGCAAGCGCAAACCGAAGCCAGCGAAACGCTCGATCCGAAAAACTGGGACGATATCCGCGCGCTTGGTCATCGCATGCTCGATGACATGATCGATTACGTCGCCAACATCAGGGATCGTCCGGTCTGGCAACCGATACCGGATGAGGTCCGTGCGCGGTTTCGTGTCGCCCTTCCGCATCGACCTTCCGATCTGCGCGATGTCTATCGGGAATTCTCCGAGTTCGTCATTCCCTATGCGACCGGCAACGTTCATCCGGGTTTCATGGGATGGGTGCATGGCGGCGGCACTGCCGTGGGCATGCTGGCCGAAATGCTTGCGGCTGGGCTGAACGCCAATCTCGGCGGGCGCGATCACATTCCGATCGAAGTCGAACGTCAGATCGTCGAATGGATGCGCCAGATCTTCGGTTTCCCGCAAGGGGCGAGTGGAATTTTCGTCACCGGCACCTCGATGGCTAATCTGATAGCTGTGCTGGTGGCGCGGACAACAGCGTTGGGCACATCGGTCCGTCGGCGCGGCGTTAGTGAGGACGGGGCGTTGCTGACCGCCTATACGTCTACTGCGGCGCACGGCTGCATCAGCAAAGCGATGGACATCGCCGGCTTCGGCAGCGATGCGTTACGCTGCATCGAGGTAGATCGATGTCACCGTATCGAGTTGGCAGCCTTGCGCGAGAGGATCGCGCTGGATCGCGGTGCCGGGCGCAAACCCTTTCTGGTCGTCGGCTCGGCCGGAACTGTGGACATCGGTGCCATCGATGATCTCCACGCAATGAGTGAATTGTGCCGCCAGGAGAAACTTTGGTTTCATGTCGATGGCGCTTTTGGCGCGCTCGGGATTCTCGCGCCGGCGTTGAAGTCACGGCTGGCCGGAATTGAAAATGCTGATTCAATCGCGCTCGACTTCCACAAGTGGGGACAGGTGCCCTATGACGCCGGGCTCCTGCTCGTGCGAGACGGCGACCGGCATCGGGATACGTTTGCCGCGCCGGCCGCGTATCTGCGCCGCGAAAGCCGCGGGCTCGCCGCGAATTCACCATGGCCTTGCGATCTCGGCCCCGAGCTGTCGCGGGGCTTCCGTGCGCTCAAGACCTGGTTCACCCTGAAGACGTACGGCACCGAAAAGCTGGGAGCCGTTATCACGCGCAGCTGCGCGCTCGCCGGATATCTGCAAGCGCGAATTTTGGCCGAGCCTCGGCTGGAGCTAATGGCGCCGGTGCAGCTCAACATCGTGTGCTTTCGCTACCGCGCCGAGAACGCCAACCAGCTTAATGGCGAGATCGTGCTCGACATTCAGGAATCGGGCATCGCAGCGCCGTCCACCACGCTGCTCGACGGCCAGCTTGCAATACGTGCGGCGATCGTCAATCACCGCACCGATTTTAGCGATATCGACGCGCTGCTATCGGCCGTGCTTGAGTTTGGCTCGCGTCGATCGTCGGACCATCGCCTGGTGCTGCAGCTCGAACAATCGCCACCACTGGCGATGTAATTCGATTTCAGGCGGAATGTCGCTGCGCGTCGGCATCGGCCCGGACAGCTTCGTTGTGGTCCAGGAGCTGCTTCTCGTAGGCCACAAGCCTCCTGGCTTCCTTTAGCGCCTGATACAGGCCCCCGTTGAGAATGTGGTTATTGATATCCTCGATGATGGGCCACGCACTCGGGGCGGCAGTAACGATATCGCGCACCAGATTGAAATAGGTGCCGTGATTGACCTGCGGATCCGGCGAAATGTACATCAACTGCACTGCGAGATAGACGAGCTTGGCCGGAGTATCCGCGGTTTCCGGCGTGAGGATATCCTTCTCCCGCAGGATCGGAATATTGTCCCCGTCGATCAACAGGCGGGCGCGCTGATCGGTGTTGGTGATCACGCAAGCGCCGATGATGATTCGTTCGTGCGGTTTGAGCTCGACTTTCAGAGCCATGCTTGTTCTCCGTTACCGCTTCCCACGCGAGCATCCTTGTAAGCTGATGCAAAGAGCGTCGGCTTCGCCGTTCAGCGGCGCGCGTCCTTTTAGCCCATGCGGCTGCAATCCTTTCTGATTGCGGTTAACGCTTCGTAAA
>VAZS01000453.1 GCA_005884855.1 Alphaproteobacteria bacterium
AGAACTTCGGCTTCCAGCCGAGTTCGCCGACCTTGCGGATCGCCTGCGCCGATCCCTTCGGGGCGGCCCAGGAGAAGAAGATATCGGCGCCTGAATCGTGCAGCGCGACGATCTGAGAATCGATAGTGGGGTCGCTAACCTCGTAGGACTTGTCGGCAATAATCATGCCGGCCTTCTCGCCGAGCCCATCCTTCAGTCCCTTGAACTGATCCTTGCCGGCATCGTCGTTCTGCCACAACACCGCGATCTTCCCATTCGGGAAGTTCTCCAGAATGTATTTCGCGTAGATGCGTCCCTCGCTCTGGTAGTTGGGCTGCCACCCCATCGTCCAAGGAAAGTTCTTCGGATCGCCCCATTTGGTCGCGCCCGAGGCCACGAAAAGCTGCGGCACTTTAGCATCATCGTAGGAGATAAATTTGATCTTGCGGCCGTTGATGCCGCCCTCGGCGTTGATCTTTTCAAAGTAAGCGGCTTCCGTCTTGCCGATCACTCCATAGGAGGAAGCCGGACCGCTATACGGCATGATGTTGCCGATCTTGATTTCCGTATCACTTGCGCCCGGATCATACTTCTTTTGCGCATTCGCTGCGGTGGCGGTGAACGTAGCAGCAACGGCAAGAGCCGCCAGGACAGTAAAGCTTCGCAATCGTGGCATCGTTCTCGCTCCAAGGCAGTTTCTTTTGCTCAAGTAGTCGTAAGGCCAGCAGGCACATGCAAGCATCTGCTTTTTCCGTGCCGCGAAACGGGCATTGTTGGCCACCGTCAATTATGATTGATGCTTGCACCTGTTACTTACAAGGCCGACGCTTGGAACCGAATAAAAGAATTCGTCCCCGACATCCCACTTTGGGCAAAGCCGGATTTCGCGCCGGGCGCTGGCTCGGCGCCCGGTTGATGGCGGCTGCGGGCTTTCATCAGCTCGGCTCTGAGTTTGCCAATACGCGGATTGCGGACGTTCGCAAACAGCTCGGGCGCGGCGACACGGTGTATCTCGCAGGACTAGGACTCCCGGGCACGCACAATTCAGGCGTAGCGCTGGTCGAGGTGACACAGGCAAACGGGCCGCGCCTGATTGTAAACAATGAGGAAGAGCGCTTTTCGGGCAACAAGCATACGACTGAATATCCGCAGGCCTCCATCGAGGCATTGGTCAAGACCCTGCGTGGCATGGGACGCGATATCCAGGATATCGCTGCCTGGCTCACCAGTTGGGATTACCCGACGTTGGCCGGAACGCTGGCGCGATCGGTGCTGGAAGAGATGCCGCAAAGCTTGAGGCTGCTTCGTAGCACCGAAGCGGCCGGGTTTGACGCCCGCCGCCTCGATCAGATGACTCGGACGCCGAAGATCCTCGCTCGACAACTCGGTCTTTTTGAACGCGTGCCGCTGATCTGCATGCCACATCATGACAATCATGCGTGGTTTTCCTTTGCCGCGTCCCCGTTTGCCGAAAACGATGAACCCGTGGCCGTCGCAGTGCTCGACGGCACCGGAGATCTCGGATCGATCTCGCTCTATGTGGTTGAGCAGGGCCACATGCGACGGCTGTATTGCAACAACAGCATGTTCGACTCGCTCGGCGCTTTCTACAGCGTGATTTCATCGACCCAGGGCGGCTGGACCTGGCTATCGAGCGAGGGGCGCTACATGGGCGCCGCCGCGTGGGGCGACATGAACCGCGCCAGCAATCCGTATTATGGACGGCTGAAAACCGTTTTGCATTTCGGCCGCGACGGCGAAATCAGGCTCAACCGTTCCCTTGCCAATTGGTACTGCGACCCGTTCGACCATCCATACAAGCCGGCATTGATCGAAATTATGGGAGAGCCCCTGAAACCGGATCAGCTCTGGAATCCGGACGCGGTTCTGCGCGTCGAGGACATCAACCATCGGCCGGAGACAAAAGATCGGCTCCACAAGGCCGCGGCGACGCAGCTCGTGTTCGAGGATGCGATGATCCATGTGGTCGATCATCTCTTGCGCACGACCGGCGCGAGCAGGCTGGTGCTTACCGGCGGGGTGGCCTTGAACGCGATCGGCAACATGCGGCTACTCGAACACTTCAATGAGGCCTGGTTCGCAAGCTCCCAGCGACGCAAGGCACGGCTTCACCTCTGGGTGCCACCGACACCCGGCGATCCCGGCGTCACTATTGGCGCGGCGTGGCTCTTTGCGCATCTGGCGGGTTCTCCGCGCGGTGCCGCCATGACGCATGCGTTCTATTGCGGTTTGCCGCCAAGTGCTCCAGAGATTGAAATGGCGCTTGAGGCCAACGATATCTCCTCGCAACGCATCGGAGATGTCTCGAGGGGCGAAGGTCGTGACGCAGTTGCCGATTTGATGGCGTTCGTGGTCGCGCAAAACGGGGTCATCGCGCTGTACCAGGGCGCAGCCGAAACCGGCCCCCGCGCCCTAGGTCACCGCTCGATCCTTGCCAACCCATGCGACGCAGGAGCGCGCGATCTTCTCAACGAGCGGGTGAAATATCGCGAAGCAATCCGCCCGCTGGCGCCGATGGCGACGTTGGAGGCGGCAAAGAAATTTTTCGATCTGCTGGAGGGCGCATCCGACGCCGATTACAACGCCTACAACTACATGGTGCTGACAGCGCAATCGAAGCCGGCCGCGCGGGAAAGAATTCCTGCTGTGATCCACGCCGATGGGACCGGCCGCATTCAGATCGTGCGCGAGAAAGACGATCCCCTCACCTACGCCTATCTGAAGGCGCTCGGCCGTCGGATCGGCGTCGAGATTTCCGTCAACACCTCTTTCAATGTCGCAGGTCCGATCGCGCAAACTCCGCGTCAGGCCATCGATACGCTGCGGCGTTCGAAAGGCCTCGACGTCGTGCTGCTGGTGGCAAGCGATGGCGCGGCCTACGCGGCATGGCATGGAGGCAAACGCGACAGCGGCCGGTTTACCGCCTGGCTCTCGCAATGGAAACTCGCGCGGGCAGACGGCTGATCAAATCGCGCCTTTGGACCGCGACACGATCTCGATCATCTTTCCTTCGTCGTCGTCGGCCGCGTACGCCTTAGCGCGGCTGTACGCCTGCACCGCGGCTCGTCCCATCAGCGGTGCGTCAGACAGCAGGCTCTCGGCGAGCGCCACTGCATAGGCGGCATCCTTGTGCCGCAGCGCCGCGGTGAACGTCGCGCCGGAAAAATCCCAGCCACGCCATCCTTGCCGAGCCATATTGCGCGCGAAGCTTCGTCATCGGCGACCATCGTCACGATGGCGTCTGCCTCCACCGCTGCATCCGCCGGCGAGGAGGCGGAGCGCGCGCCCCGCGCAATCAGATCCCCAGCTTTGGCTTTGCTGCGATTCCAGACCGCCACCGCGAAACCAGCGTCCAGATATCGTCCGGCCATGCCATGACCCATGCGGCCGAGACCGATGAAAGCAACTGTCGTCATCGGGAAATCAGTCCACATCCTCGACCGCACCCGGCGTGGTGCCGAAAGCGCGCTGCGCCAACGTCGCCGCCATGAATTCGTCGAGGTCGCCGTCGAGCACGCCTGAAGTATCCGACGTCTGCACGCCCGTGCGCAGGTCCTTCACCATCTGATAAGGCTGCAGGACATACGAGCGGATCTGGTGACCCCAGCCGATATCGGTCTTGGCGGCCTGGTCGGCGGCCGCCTGCTCCTCGCGTTTTTTCAGTTCGATTTGATAGAGGCGCGCGCGCAACATATCCCAGGCCTGGGCGCGATTTTTGTGCTGCGAACGTCCGGCCTGGCAGACCACCGCGACGCCGGTCGGAATGTGGGTAAGCCTTACCGCCGACTCGGTCTTGTTGACGTGCTGGCCGCCGGCGCCCCCCGAACGCATGGTGTCGGTGCGCACGTCGGACTCCTTGATGTCGATCTTGATGCTTTCGTCGACCACCGGAAACACGGCAACGCTGGAAAACGAAGTGTGCCGCCGCGCGTTGGAATCGAACGGGGATATCCGAACCAGCCGATGCACGCCGCCTTCGGTCTTCAGCCATCCATAGGCGTTGTGACCACTGATCTGAATGGTGGCGGATTTGATGCCGGCTTCTTCGCCTTGCGTCTCTTCGAGATATTCGACCTTGAAGCCGTGCTTCTCGGCCCAGCGCGTATACATGCGCAGCAGCATTTCCGCCCAATCCTGGCTTTCGGTGCCGCCAGCACCGGCATGAACCTCCAGATAAGAATCAAAGCGGTCGGCTTCACCGGACAGCAGCGCTTCCAGTTCACGCCGCGCGACTTCCTTTTTGAGATTCTTCAGCGCGGTTTCAGCCTCCGCGACCACCGCCTGATCGTTCTCGGCCTCGCCGAGCTCGATCATCCCGACGTTGTCCTCCAGTTCTCGCTCGACCTTGCCGATGCCGCCAAGCGCATCCTCAAGCGAGGTCCGCTCCTGCATCAGCTTTTGCGCCTTCTGGGGATCGTTCCAGAGATCGGGGTGTTCGGCGAGCTTGTTCAGCTCCGCAAGACGTGCCGTGGATTTTTCGACGTCAAAGATGCCTCCTCAGCAGCCCGACTGACTGCTTGATCTCTTCGACTAGTCTCTCGACTTCGGCGCGCATGGGCTCTCTGATCTGCGGCGCATGCCGCTATTTTTGCTTTGTGCTTCGACGCGTTTTGGTTATGCGAGGGATGTAGCGGTGAGCGCCGCAAAGCGCAATCGGCTAGTAAAGCCCGCCGGTCCCTGGGCGCATGATGGTGCCGCCGTCTGGCGGTACCATGAGCGTACGCCCGTCGGCATCGGCAACGCCGATCACCGAGTAATTGTCCGGCGGCGCGGTACCCGGCTTGAAGGCTTCGAGAATGGTCCTGCCG
>VAZS01000454.1 GCA_005884855.1 Alphaproteobacteria bacterium
GATGCTCTTGGCGAACTTGAAAGCGAACAGCGGCGAGGCGTTGTAGATCTGCCACCCCGACATGATCATCACGATCATCGCTACCGCATTGATCCAGTGCGCGATACGGACCCATGCCGGCTGGATGACCGTCGCTGTGGCCGGTACGGCGCGTTCATCGTTCGCTGCAAGGCTGGACATTTTGTTCCTTGGCTGTTCCGTCATCGAGATTTGATATCCCATTATACGGCAGGCATTGCGAGTTCGTTACCTCAATACAGGCTATAGCATCGATGCGCGCAGGGCATCGCGGTCACAAAAAAGCGAGCCGGGTCGCCCCGGCTCGCCGCCGCCGCATCCTTTGGGGACAGATCAGGAGGGGCGGGTCTTACGAGGGCATCAGGACGGTATCGACCACGTGGATGACGCCGTTCGACTGGTTGACGTTGGGGATGGTGACGGTTGAGGAATTTCCCTTGGAGTCGATAATCATCACCTTGCCGTCCGACTTCTTGATGGTGAGTTGTTCGCCTTCAACCGTCTTGAGCTTCTTGCCTTCGGTGAGGTCGGAAGCCGCAAGCTTGCCCGCGACCACATGATAGGTGAGGATCTTGGACAAGGTTGCCTTGTTCTCGGGCTTGACCAGATTGTCGACCGTTCCGGCCGGCAGTTTGCCAAAGGCGGCATTGGTCGGCGCGAACACCGTGAACGGGCCCTTGCTCTCCAGCGTGTTGACGAGACCGGCGGCCTTTACCGCCGCAACCAGAGTGGTGTGGTCCTTTGAGTTGACGGCGTTCTGGATGATGTTCTTCGAGGGGAACATCGCGGCGCCCCCGACCATCACGGTCTTCTCGCCGGACAGTTCGCTTTTCATCATCTTGTCTTGCGCGCTCACAGGCGCGACAACCGCAGCGGTCAGCGCCAGCGCGGCAAACGCTGCGGCAGAAAACAACACAATGTGCCTGGACGTGGAATGCTTGGACATGGAATGCTTGGACATGGATCGTCTCCCGATGAAATGAGGTAACCGGCGGACCTGCGCCGGCGAGGGCAACGACGAGGCGTGTCCAACAATTGATCTGACCGCGTCGTCGTTGGGCCGAGCTACGGGAGTGTTTGAAGGCCGGTTTCAGAAAATATATTTTGGCGAATTTGAAACTTCTTGAGCCGGCGGCCGTGTGCTGGCTCTGTTGCGAAGAGCGCGAAGCGAGGAAGCAATCAAGCTGCCTATTTCGCCGCGATCTGACGAAGCAACGATGAGGGCTTTAATCCCGACTATTCGGCGTCTGCAGAAAACCCCGATTCCAGGTCGGGCTGATCAGGATTTCGTTGACGCAGACCCGCGGCGGCATGCTGGCGACAAAGGCGATGGTACGGCCGCAATCTTCCGGTTGCAGCATCCGGGCTTGCTCCTGTTCGGAGGGGACGACCGGCCGCAGTTTCAGGATCGGCGTCGCGACCTCGCCGGGCGACAGGCAACAGGCGCGCAAGCCGTTGACGCATTCATCCATGTTGAACGAATGAGTCAGCGCCAGCACCGCGTGCTTGGTGGTGGTGTAAGCGGGTCCAGGCATTTTCGATACGTGACGGCCGGCCCATGAGGCGACATTGATGATGCAGCCGTCTTTCTGTTTGCGCGCCTGCGCTGTTCACCAGCAGATCGATTTGGCCATGATGGTTGAGAATTTGCTCGGCTGCCTTGTTCACCTCGGCGGGTTTGCTGACGTCGAGCGGGATCGCTTCGGCCTTGCCGCCGGCTTTGATTATCCTGGCTACGACGGCATCCAGCGCATCCTTCCTCCGCCCCGAGACCACCACTGTCCAGCCATCCGCCGCCAGCGCCTCGGCGCCGGCCTCGCCGATGCCACTGCCGCCGCCGGTCACCCAGGCTACGCGTTTCCCGCTATTTGACATGCAAACTGTCTCCGTTGCTTTGCGACGGGTGTCTTTGCTATTGAACTATTGCGTTGCCGCGACCAACTGCATCGTGTCCGCCCTCGCACAATGATGCATGAACGCCACCCAGAAGACCATCATGAACGCCAACCTGTTTTCCCGCCTGTTCGACGCCCTCGACGATCCAGCCCGGCTTGCGATCGAAACCATCGAGGGAGCGCGCATCAGTTATGGCGAGCTGATCAAGCGCACCGGGCAGATGGCCAATGTTCTGGTTAATAGCGGCGTCAAGCCGGGCGACCGTGTTGCCGCGCAAACCGAAAAATCGGTGCCGGGTCTGGTGCTGTATCTTGCAGCCCTCCGGGCCGGCGCGGTGTATCTGCCGCTCAACACCGCCTACACGCTGAACGAACTTGAATATTTCATCACCGACGCCGAACCGTCGCTGGTGGTGTGCGATCCTTCGAAGGCCGAGGGCATCGGCGCCATCGCCAGCAAGGTCGGCGCAAAGGTCGAGACGCTGGGCGCCGACGGCAAGGGCTCCATGACCGATCGCGCCGACAAGACCAAGGCGGAGTTTGAAACGGTTCCCCGCGCCAACGACGATCTCGCCGCGATCCTCTACACATCCGGCACCACAGGGCGCTCCAAGGGCGCGATGCTGACGCACGATAACCTCGCGTCGAACTCGCTGTCGCTGGTCGAGTACTGGCGGTTTACCGACAAAGACGTGCTGATACACGCGCTGCCGATCTATCACACCCACGGCCTGTTCGTGGCGAGCAACGTCACGCTGTTCGCCCGCGCCTCGATGATCTTTCTGCCGAAATTCGATCCCGAACTGATCATCAAGCTGATGTCGCGCGCCACCGTCTTGATGGGCGTGCCGACATTCTACACGCGCCTGCTGCAAAGCCCGGCGCTGACCAGAGAGTCCACCCGACACATGCGGCTGTTCATTTCCGGCTCCGCGCCACTGCTCGCCGATACCCATCGCGAGTGGTTTGCTCGCACCGGCCACGCGGTGCTCGAGCGTTACGGCATGACCGAGACCAACATGAACACGTCAAACCCCTATGACGGCACTCGTGTCCCCGGCGCGGTCGGCCACCCGCTGCCCGGCGTGAGGCTGCGCGTCACCGATCCGGAGACGGGCGAGGAACTCGCGCGCGATAGCGTCGGGATGATCGAGGTCAAGGGACCTAACGTGTTCAAGGGCTACTGGCGGATGCCGGAAAAGACCAAAGCCGAATTCCGCGACGACGGCTTCTTCATCACCGGCGATCTCGGCAAGATCGACGCCAACGGTTATGTGCACATTCTCGGCCGCGGCAAGGATCTGGTGATCTCGGGAGGCTTCAATGTCTATCCCAAGGAAATCGAGAGCGAGATCGACGCCATGCCCGGCGTGATCGAATCCGCCGTTATCGGCCTGCCGCATGCCGATTTCGGCGAGGGCGTCACTGCCGTGGTGGTGTGCGACAAGGGCGCCAAGGTCGATGAGCGATCAGTGCTGAAGGCGCTCGAGGGACGGCTGGCAAAATTCAAAATGCCCAAGCGAGTGATCGTGGTGGATGAATTGCCACGCAATGCGATGGGCAAGGTACAGAAGAATATTCTCCGCGATACCTATGCCAAGCTTTTTTCGAGCTAGCTCCGCGCAATCCCTTGTGCATTACAACAGGCTGATCACGAACCGGCCGCCAACGACAAACAGATAAAGTCCAAACGCCATCTCCAGCCTGCGCTTCGACATCGCATGGGCGGCTCTCACCCCGAGCGGGGCGGTCAACAGGCTGCTTGGCATCACAAGCACCGCACCGATCAGCGAGACGTAACCCAGCGCGAACGGTAATTGCAGCGCGATCACTTCCGGATAGCGCGCCGCGGCGGGCCATCCGGCATAGACATACCCGATGGTGGCGGGAATCGAGATCAATACCGCCAGCGCCGACGAGGTCGCGACGGCCTGATGGATAGGAGTTCCAGGTCGCGCGCGCCAGCAACAGACGCGTCGCGGCCGACCATGCCACCATCACAAACACGACCTTGAACAGGCGCTCCGGTGCGTAGCGCGCGGTGATGCTGCCGGCGATCACGCCTGCCAGCACCGGCAGCCACCAGGTTTTGAGAATGTCGGTATCGACGGCGCCTCTGATGTAGTGGGCGCGCCAGGAGCGGATCGAGGTTGGAATGATGATGGCGAGCGATGTGCCGACACATAGCGGCATCCGTACATCCAGCGGCACGCCGGCAAGCCCGAAGCATTCGTAGAATACCGGAACCAGAATAGCACCGCCGCCGATCCCGAACACACCGGCGAGAAATCCGGACAGCGCGCCAACTGCCAGCAGCAGCAGTGCCAGCTCGAGAAGCTCAAACACCTCAAGCCCGCCCGCCATCATTCCCATCATCCTTGTTCTCGCGCGCGGTAAAAGGGGCGCGCCCCCTTGAATCGTGCTTCAGACGCAGCAGCCATCAAGCGGTCCGCACCTTGTCAACGCCTGACAATGCAAGCCTTATCTGAAACTATGAATAATCGTTCGCGAACAGCGGATTTCGACGTTGCGCTCAGTGATTCGAGTTCGTAAATAGGATTCGTACCGCGATCCCCCAAAGGGGTCCTGCAAACCTCAAAGCCGCCAATGACCGCCAGGATCGAACGACCGCTTTCGCCGCATCTACAGGCCTATCGCTTCACGCTGACGATGGCGATGTCGATCATCCATCGCATCACCGGCATTGCGCTGTATTTCGGGACACTGTTGCTGGTATGGTGGCTGATCGCGGCCTCCTCCGGTCCCGGCGCGTATTCCTACGTGCAGGCTTTCACCTCAAGCTTTATCGGGCGGCTGATTGTGCTCGGATACACTTGGGCACTGCTGCACCATCTGCTTAGCGGCATCCGGCACTTCATTTGGGATCTCGGCTACGGCTTCAAGCCGAACGAGCGTGAAACGCTGACTTGGGTGGCGCTGATCGGCGGCATTTTGTTGACCGTTCTGCTGTGGATCGCGGCTTATGCCATCGGAGGCGGACGATGAGCGCGCCCAATTCTCCCGCCACCAGATCGATGCGCACGCCGCTGGGCCGCGTCCGTTACCTCGGCGCGTCGCATTCGGGCACCTCCGACTTCTGGCTACAGCGCATTACCGCGGTGGCCTCGGTGCTTCTGATTTTGCCGGTGGTTGTGGTGGTGATGATGCTGCTCGGCCGCAATCAGGCCGGCGCCGCGCAAATCCTGGGCTCTCCCTTTGTCGCGATCATCCTGCTGTTGTTCATCATTGCGATGGTCTGGCACATGAAGATCGGCATGCAGGTGGTGATCGAGGATTACGTGCATGGCGAGAAGGTTAAACTGATGGCCATCATGGCCAACAACTTCTTCTCGTTTGCGGTGGCCTTGGCTTCGATCTACGCCATTCTCAAACTGTCGTCCGGAGTGTAGCCGATGGCCGGACGCGGAAATGGCAACGGGAGCAGCGCAACCGCCGCTGGAAGCTTTGCCGCCAATGGCAAAGCCTATCCGATCGAAGACCACACCTATGACGTGGTCGTGGTCGGCGCCGGCGGCGCCGGATTGCGCGCCGTGGTCGGCTGCGGCGAGGCGGGTTTGCGTACAGCCTGCATCACCAAGGTGTTTCCGACGCGCTCGCATACGGTAGCGGCGCAAGGCGGCATATCGGCGGCGCTCGGCAATATGCACGAGGACAACTGGCGCTGGCACATGTACGACACCGTCAAGGGGTCGGACTGGCTCGGCGATCAGGA
>VAZS01000263.1 GCA_005884855.1 Alphaproteobacteria bacterium
CATCGGGACTTTGCACTATCCGCTTCGGTTTTGAGCCAACAGGATGTACGGGGAAATCTGGATCGACAGTCCAGGTGGCGATGTCCACTGGAGTGGTTTGAACGTGTTGGTCGAAAGGTCGCAATTGGAGCTTACCCGCTGCTTACCCGCTGCTTACCCGCCGCCGAGCACGCGAAACCAGCTTTCAGGCAAGTGTTCTGAATTTGCTGGCGCACCCGACACGATTCGAACGTGTGACCTTTGCCTTCGGAGGGCAACGCTCTATCCAGCTGAGCTACGGGTGCGTCTATGGGTTCATTTAGCCGATTGCCCTGCGGTCGGCAATGTCCCTGCCAAGCCGGTGGCGAGGCGCAGGAGCAAAGCCGTTCCAGAAACGGGTATTCCCTGCTATTTCAGCGCAAGAGGCCTTTCCTCGTCGAGAAAGCCCATCAGTTCGCGAAAGAATTGCATGCGGTTCTTTTCCATCATCACCGTATGTGTTCCTTCGCTCAGTTCGATAAGACGCTTGTAGGGCGTATTTTTTAACTGAGCAAAATAACCCTGCGCCAGGTAGCTTGGCAGATCTGCATCCCATTCGGCATGCAGTATCAGCGTCGGCACTGAAATCTTGGTGGGATCGTAGAGCGCTTTGCCTGCAGTCCAATAATTCGCGTTGTCCTCGGCGACACCGTTAGGAGCTCGCAGCATCGGAGGATTCTGCTTTGAGGAATCAGGATCGGTGGCCCATGTGGCGTCCGCCCATGCATCAAATACGCCCGGCGGGATAAGATCTGCCTTCTTGTCTTCAGGAACGCCCTTTAGCCAGCGTTCCCTGGCGGAATCTTTCGAAACCAGACGGTAAGCTCCAAGTGGCGGTGCATTGGCGGCTGCAGGCGCACGCGGTTCGGTGCGAATCCATTGCGGTGCGTAAAGCACCAATCGGTTTACCCGGTTGTTATTTTCACTGGTGTAGAGTCCGGCAATCGAGGTGCCCCAGGACCATCCCATCACGTTGATTTTCGAGACGTGGCGCTTCTTCAGAATAAAATCGACAGCAGCGCCGAGATCGTGCGCGGCAACCTTGGTCGAAACAATCGGCTTGTTGGCGCCCGGTGGCTGGCTCATTTCAGCCGGCCTGGTAGAACGGCCATAGCCACGAACGTCGACCAGATAGACGTCGTAGCCGCGGGATGCGATTAAATCCATCATGGACAAGCCCTCGATCGGCAGATCGAAGGCCGTTTCGGCCGGGTAAGTCGCGCCATGAACGAACAAAACAATCTTGTCCGCGGAAAACGCCTGCTTGCCCGCCCGGTGCTTATTGCGAACAAAGAGTTCAACGCCGGACTCACCTGATGGAATCATGGTGTCCGTTGTCTCAAGTTTTGCGCTCTTCGCGTCGGCGATAACGCTCGGCAAAACGGCGCTGGCTGCCAAAACGCTCAAAAACAAACCCGTTAAATTGGCGATCATCAAAGCCTCCCGGTGATAGTTTGACGGCAATGGAGCGCACCGCCTCTCGCTGCGCTCGCAATGACGGGACAATCTCTATAGCTGCTGCGCTTCGAGTTCGGCCAGAGTAAACGTTAGGCTTGTTTTTATCACGTGAGAAGCCGGCATTTCATATCGACCGCGCCCGTCGACACCCGGTGCGCACGAAAAGCAAAATGGCAGCGCGGGGGCGGCCAGTTGGCGGCGAGACAATCAAGCCACCGCCGAGACGTTCTCGCTGCCATCGGCTCCGAACAGGCGTCTTACCTCGGAAGAAGGCTTGGCCGCGCTGAACAGGTAGCCCTGCATCTCGGTGCAGCCCAGCCCTCGCAGCACTTCCTTTTGCCCCGATGTCTCGACGCCTTCCGCTGTCGTGGTCATGTTGCGCGCCGCGGCGATGTTCACCACCGCCTGCACGATCACCGATGAGCCGCCGATTTCCGTGATGTCCTCGACGAAACAACGGTCGATCTTGATCTTGTCGAATGGGAAGCGCTTCAGATAGCTCAGCGAGGAATAGCCGGTGCCGAAGTCGTCCAGCGCAATGCGAATGCCGATAGCCCGAAGCTGATGCAGGATGGCGAGCGCGGTTTCGTCGTCGCGGATCAGCACGGCCTCGGTGATTTCGAGTTCGAGCCGGTTCGCCGGCAGACCCGAGACAGCAAGCGCGCTGGCGATCTTCAGCGCCAATGTCGTGCATTTCAACTGCACCGGCGAGACGTTGACCGCGAGCCGCACATGGGCCGGCCAGCCGGCCGCCTCGGCGCACGCGGTACGAAGCACCCATTCTCCGAGTTCAACGATCAAGCCGGTCTCCTCCGCGACCGGAATGAATTCCGCTGGTGAAATCATGCCGCGTTCGGGATGGCGCCAGCGCAGCAGCGCCTCGCAGCCCGTCACCTGGTCGCTCCCGAGATCGACCACCGGCTGGTAGTGGATCTCGAAGGCGCCATCGACAAGCGCCTGACGCAAATCCCGCTCCAGCGAAAGCCTTGCCTTGGCATGTGCGTCCATTGCCGGCTCGAAAAAGCGATAGGTTCGACGGCCGTTAGCCTTGGCGCCGTACATCGCCAGATCGGCGTTCTTGATCAGTTGATCGAGATCGGTGCCATCCTGCGGCGCCAAAGCAATGCCGATGCTGGCGTCGGTCATGAGCTGGTGGCCGAGGCACTCATAGGGTTGACGGATCGCCTCATGAATGCGCGTCACGAAATCCACGACGTCACGGGAATTTGCGACATCGGTCTGGATCACCGCGAACTCATCGCCGCCGAGCCGGGCGATATGGTCGGTATCTCTGATGCAATCCCTGATGCGCCCCGCCACGGCTTTCAACAGCTCATCGCCGACATGATGTCCGAGCGAGTCGTTGATGCCCTTGAACTCGTCGACATCGATGTAAAGCAACGCGAACTGCTGGCCGCGGCAGGCTCTCTGCAGTTCTTGTTCGATTCTTTCGCGGAACAGCACCCGGTTCGGCAGGTCTGTGAGCGCGTCGTAATGCGCCAGATGCGCAATCTTCTCGTCGGCGCGACGGCGATCGGTAACATCGTCGACGATGTTGATAATATATCTGGTCTGCCCGGCGTGATCCGGAATTCCGATGCGCCTTGAAGTAATAAAGCGCTGGCCCAGCGCTTGGCTTTGCCACGGGCTTATGTCCAGGAACAGGCCTTCGGGACTTTGCAGGGCTTTTTCATCGTCGGCGGCGATGGCATCGGCGGCCGCCTTGGGATAGAGATCGGGCGCGGTCTTGCCGACAATCTCGTCGCGCGAGAGCCCGAACTGAGTCTCGGCGACCCGATTGACCAGCACGTATCGGCGATCGCGCACGTCCTTTACGGTGATCTGGGTCGGAATGTGATCGATAATCTGCCGCAGGAAGCTGTAGTTGCGATCACGCTCCTGCTCGACATGCCGCCGCTCGGTGATGTCTTCGATCGTCGCCACCCACCCGCCATGCGCCAAGGGCTTGTTGACGACGTCAAACGAACGTCCGTCCGCGGCTTCCATGATGGTATGGGTTATTTTTCCCTGTGCGATGTTCTGCAAGATGTTAGAGCAAAATTCCTCGACATTACCCTCAAACGAACCGGTTTCCTTACGGTGCCGGACGACGTCGAGGAAATGGCAGCCCGGCTTGACGACGTTCGCCGACAGACCGCACATGTCGATATAGCGTTGGTTGCAGATTACCATGCGCGCCGACTTGTCATACAGCACCAGACCCTGGGTCATGTTGTTGAGGGCAGTGTCGAGGCGATGTTTTTCCGATGCGAGCTGCTGCTGCGATTGCTGATTTTGCCGGTTCACCTGGCGGACGATCAGGAACAGAATGAAGGCGATCACCAAGGCCGACAGAACGGCGGCAGCAACCATGAAACGGGTCTGGGCCCGCCAGTCCGAGAGTACGACTGCTACGGTGCTGGTCGCCACGACGATGATGGGGAAGCGGCCCAACGGAGCCGCGGATCCGAGCCGGTCCTGCTGATCGACACCGCTTTCGAAACGCAGCGTTTGCAGACCGCCCTCGGACCGAACCTTCTCCAGCAACGGCGCTGTCTTTAATTTATGCCCGATCATCGCGTCGGCATGGGGATAGCGAGCCAGCAACGTTCCATCGCGATGGAACATGGAAATCGCGGCGCCGTCTCCGAGCACGACCGATGCAAAGAAGTTTTGAAAATTCGCCGAATCGATCCGCCGCGCCATCACTCCGAGGAAAACCCCATCGAGCCCACTCAGCCGATGCGCGATCACCGTGGTCGGCTTACCCGTGAAATAGCTCTGAACCGGCTCCCCCAGCGTAAGCTTCAATTCGCGGTTTGATTTGAGACCGCCGAAATATTCGCGACCGGCGACGTTCACATCCGCCAGCGGCCAACCGCCGGAGGAGTTGATCAGTTGTCCATCTGAGTTGTAGATGTTCACGTCGCCGATATAGGACAGAACGCTGGCCTTGGACTTGAGCATCAGGTGCGCGTCGTAGGTCGACATCTCGCTGCTGAAAATCTCCGGCGAGGCGCTCCCGGCGAATTGCATTTTCGCGATCAGATCGGTCGCGAGGATATCGGCATCTTCGAACTGTTGGTCGAAGTGGCGGGTGAGCAGCAGTACGGTGTTTTCCAGTTCGCGTTCGCTGTTGCTCAGCGCGCGCTCGCGGAATTGGCCGATGATGAGCGCCGTGCTGACGGTGATCGCCGCGACCAGGAGAACGCCGCAAAGGATGAGCCAGAGGACCGGACCTCGCCGGAAGGAGGCGGCGCTGTGATGCGGCGCGACCGCGGTGCTCTCGGACCTTCCAGGTAGCCCGCCATATGCTGGAAATCGGCGTTCGCATTCCTCGACTCTCCCGAGGACACGCATACAACGCTCGAAGTGGCATACGCGTTAGGAAATCCGGTTACCCGGGACTTAATGGGGCTTCACGGAGCCGCAGCTTTCGCGTGTCGGATTGCGCCAGTCAGCCACGCGGCCGGCCCAATATCCGCCATTCAGGTCCCGATCAGGGTCAGGTGCCGACTAACGTCGGTACGGTTGATGACTCTGTCGCAACGCACTCGTTTTGCGAAAACTTAAGACGGCTTGCGCGTCCGGGTTCGCAGCCGGCCCACCACGCCGGTTGGAAAGAAATAGACGCTGGCGATGAACAGCAAGCCAAGCCACAGCAGCCACCGATCGGGATGCAGCAATCCGGGAAGCAATGGCAGCCCGGCATCGGCCGCGGCGTTGGAGGCAGCCCCCATCAGCGCCTGCAGATAGTTCTGCGCCAGAATAAAGATCGTAGCACCAATCACGGCGCCATAAATCGTGCCCATGCCGCCGATCACCACCATCAGCAATATGTCGAGCATGATCGCAAAACTTAGCGAGGTGTCCGGGCCGGCATAACGCAGCCACAGCGCGTTCAGCATGCCCGCGCTGGCCGCGACCAGAGCGGCGAGGCAGTTGGCGTAGGTCAGATGGAACACGGTGCGGAAGCCAAGCGCCTCGGCGCGGAATCGGTTTTCCCGGATCGCCTGCAGCACGCGGCCGAATGGCGAGTTCACCACGCGCAGCAGCGCCAGGATCATCGCCGCGCAGCCAACGAAGATGACGTAATAAGTCAGCACGCGGCCGTTGAGTTCGAAGCCGATTAGATTTTTAGGGATCAGCACCGTGCCGGGCCGCAGCAACTCCGGCAATTGGAAGCTGCGGCCGTCCTCGCCGCCGGTGAGCCATGACAACTGCGAGGCCAGCACCAGAAAGGCCGATGCGACCGCCAGCGTGATCATCGCGAAAAATATCGCCTCGACCCGCAATGAAAATAGTCCGATGGCGAGAGCCAGCAGCATGGCGAGCGGCAGGCCGGTTACGATAGCGGTGGCGACCGCGGCCCAGCTTGGGCCCATCGAGTATAGCGCGATCGCCACCGCATAGCTGCCGATGCCGTAAAACATGGTATGGGCGAACGACACCGATCCGGTGTAGCCGAGCAGGAGATCATAGGACGCCACCAGCGCTGCAAAGATGCAGATCTTGGTAGCGACGTTCATCGCCTTGGCGCCCGGAAAAACCAGCGGCGTGACCGCCAGCGCCGCGATAATGACCAACAGCAAAATAGACAGTGCGCGGCTGCGCGGGGGATCGCCGGAAAGCAACATCATCGGCTTGTCACCGCATACAGCCCGCGCGGGCGCCACATCAGGATGGCGACCATCAGCAAGATATTGGACACCAGCGCCAGCTTCGGC
>VAZS01000264.1 GCA_005884855.1 Alphaproteobacteria bacterium
GGGCGCTGCTGCCGGGGCCGGCGGAGGGGAGGCGCCAGGTGCCGGCGCGGCGCTGCCTGCGGTTGCGGGCGCGGCGGTCGCAGCGGCAGCCGCCTGCGGTTGCGCCGCCGGATTGATCCAGCAGGCGTGAACCCGGCTGCCAAGCGTCTCGGCCACCTTGGGATCGATCTGGGCGCCAAACCGGGTCAGGCAGCGAAAGGTCGCCTGGACGTGACCGCCGGGGCAGCCAAAGCGGTCGTAGAGATCGAGATGCCGGAGCGCGGTGTCGATATCATCCAGCCACATCAGCCGCACCACGCGACGGCCAAACCATACGCATTCCGGGTTTCCCGCCGGGCCGTTGATCGCCTGCGCCGCTTCGGCGAATTCGTCGGTCTTACGCTGACCATCCTTGGCCGCATCGGCTGGTTGAGCCGCGTTGGGGGAGGCGGGTTTACCCGATTGATCCTGGGCACGGCTGTCACCACTCTGGGACAGCGCGCTTCCAAGGCCTATCAGCAGTACAAGAACAGAGCCGGCGAGGTGGCGCAAAACCAAATCCTGGAGCTTCGGCACCCGTCGACGCATAAATTCCCCGATTAGTTCTAATCGTATCCAGCTTTTACAAGCTGGTTTGATGGCGTCCAAATAGGTCCCCAATGCGGCGGAGACACCTGGCAGAATCCCATGACGGACATTTCGGATTTTGTCCAGCAACGTCACAAGTTTATCATGTTGTGGTAAAGGCCCCCGGCGTCAGGGCACCGATTGCGCCGCTCCCGCCCTTGGCAGATGGCCGCTGACCAGCTAATCGACGGTCGTCGCCCGGAGGATGGAACCGATTTCTTTTCGTACGCCGCTGGCGCTTCTCCTCATGTCACTCAGTGCGATTGCCGCGGTCTGGTGGTGGCTGGCCACGCCGATCATGCTGGCGCGCGCGCCGATCGATCCCGACGCCAAGCTGATGTGCGTATCGTATGCGCCGTTTCGCGGTGCCCAGAGCCCGCTGTCGCCGACCACACATATAGCTCCCGAGCAGATCGCCGGTGATCTCGAACAGCTCGCCAAAATCACCGATTGCGTGCGCACCTATTCGATTGAAAACGGCCTCGATCAAGTTCCCGAGCTCGCGGCAAGGGCGGGCCTGAAAGTCATTCAGGGAATTTGGCTCGGCAGCAACCGGCTGAAAAACCTCACTCAGATATCCACGGTCGTTCGCCTGGCAAAGGAATTCCCCGGCGTCATTACATCGGTGGTGGTCGGAAATGAGGTGTTGTTGCGCGGCGAGATGACCGCAGCCGACCTCGTTTCCACCATACGTTCGGTCAAATCGCAGGTTGCCGTTCCCGTCACCTATGCCGATGTCTGGGAATACTGGCTGCGCAATCGGGAAGTTTATGAGGCCGTCGATTTTATCACGATTCACATCCTGCCTTATTGGGAGGATTTCCCGATCCGCGCCAAATTTGCCTCATCACACGTGGATTCGATCCGGCGGCGCATGGCGGTCGCGTTTCCTGGCAAGGAGATCCTGATCGGAGAAACCGGCTGGCCGAGCGAGGGACGGATGCGCGAGGGAGCATTGCCTTCGCGCACAAACCAGGCCCGTGTTGTCTCGGAAATTCTCGATCTGGCGAAACGGGAAAATTTTCGCGTCAACCTGATCGAAGCTTACGACCAGCCCTGGAAGCGCCAGCTCGAGGGCACCGTGGGCGGCAATTGGGGGCTGTTCGATTCAGTGCAGCGCGCGGTGAAATACCCGCCCGGCGTGGCCATCAGCAACTTTCCGTTCTGGAAGCTGCAGATGGCTTGCGGAATGGCACTTTCCCTTTTCGTGTTTGGCACGGCATGGATGACGCTGCGCCGCCGGCCCTGGACGCCGAGACTTGCATCCTGGATAGCGGTTGGAATGTCGGCGACCACGGCCGGAATCCTCTTCGGGGTCGCTGCCGACAAGATGTTCTACGAAAGCTATGGTTTGGGCGGTTGGCTTGTGTGGGGCGCGTTGCTGACGGCTGCTATTGCGTCGCCCCTGTTGTGCGCCAACGCGTTGATGTCCGGGCGGGCGCTGCCAACATTTCTCGATCTATTGGGTCCGCGCGAAGTGCGCTCCGGATCGGTGCTGACCATTATCCTGGGATTGGCGTTGACGGTGGTGGTGTTGATCGGCGCCGAGAGCGCGCTTGGGTTTGCGTTCGATCCTCGCTACCGCGATTTTCCATTTGCCGCGCTGGCTATGGCGGTGGTGCCGTTCTCGATGCTGGCGCTGTTGAACCGTCCGCAACAAGGGTTGCGACCGATGTCCGAGACGGTGTTTGCAGCCGTGCTCGCGGGAGCGGCGCTCTACACTCTTTTCAACGAAGGCGCGGAAAACTGGCAGTCGCTATGGAGCTGCGCGTTGTATTTGACCCTCGCCCTTACGCTGTGGCAGGCGCGGGCCGTGCAAATCCCAGAATAAGCAGGCCGATCGCGAGTCCAGACAGGACGATGTTGTAAAGCACGATGCCAAATCCGGCAGCGATCAATCCTCCGGTCAGCAAAACGATCGATGGCCTGATGACGTGAAGCGCTGCAATGAGCAGAGCGACGGCGCCGAACACCGAATTGCGAAACAGGTAGGTGGCGAGGATTCGGGTTTTGCACAGCATGGTCTGCAAACCGGCATCGCAGGCCAGCGCCACCGTCGAGAACTCGATCGCCAGATAGCGCAGATACAGCGCGTAGCCGACGGTCAGGAAACCGACCACCAATAACCATTGCACCTGATACGGCGTGAGCCGAAACGGAGTTTTCTTCATTTTTCGAATATGGTCGGGAATGCAGAGCCGGACAAGCCGGGGCGGACGCCCGGTGCTGCTAAGAACGATTAGAATTCACCCCGAAGAAGTTGAAAGCGCTAGGTTTTGTTCAGCCTATCGGCGGAAGAACGTGGAAAAGACGGAAGGCGGGTCTGGCTTTGTCGCAGTTTCCTCGACCACAACTCGTTTGGCCGTGCTGCGCCAGTGGCCAGATCGTCTGGCGGGAGCCGGCTTGGTCAATTCCGGACTTGAGATAGCGGCCTGCTCCTCGACACTCATCGCCAGGCGTAGACCCTCGAACACGGCTGTCTGGCAGGGCCGTTTATTTTCAATCATGCCCGCGCAGATTTTCGCCGCCGCTGCGGCGTCGTTGAGCGGTCCGGCAACGAGCCGCAGTTGCATGCCGAGTCCGTTGCTGCCTTCCCTGACCACGATCATCGGGCGCAGTGTCGTCAACGCGGCATTCGACCTGGATTTCAGAAGCCCCAGCCACAGAGCGCGTAATCCGGGGAGCGAATTCGCGCCCCCAACGTCGACGCCAAATTCGGTGCGTTGGATGGCAAGTTTGGGCGCGGTCACCGCCGATGCCTCTGGCTCGACGTTTTCGACTGCCGGAGCGGAGGCAACCATGTCCGGGTTGGGTGTCGCCGACACGGTTTTTGCGGCTTTGTCGGGTTCGATCAATTTTGCAGCCGCCCCGTCCGGCGGGGCCATGATCGATTTGGCAGCCACCAGCGGGGCTGACGGCACTGGCGCTGCCTTCCTCGATGTTTTTTGCGCGGCTGACGAGACCGCAAGAGCCTGCTCAGGCGCTGCCGTTTCGGTCGCCGGCTTTTCCGGTGTTTTCGCAACCGCGGCTGCCACAGGGGACAAACCGGGAGCCGGGGTCGGGTTTAACCCGGCGGCAGGCTGCGGCTCAGTCATCGCCATCACAGGCACGGGAGCAGGTTGCGACGCCGGCGCGGCGAGGCTTTGCCTGGCTATTGCCCCGGTTACGGAATCCAGACCCTGTTCCAACACAGTAACGCGGGAATACAGCCGGTCGCGATCGCCGTTGAGCGTATCGATCGCGGATGCCAGGCGACGGTTCTCATTTTGGATCTCCCTGGCGAGCGAGGTGATCTGTTGGGCCTGCTGGGCCAGATCGACGGCCGCGACCTGCTCGCGCCGTAAGCCTATCCAGAATTGGCTGGCGTAGACTGCCAGGAGGACCGCACCGACGGCAGCGACGCCCCACCATCCCAACCGCCAAAGTGCACCGCGATCGGAAACGTCTTCATCGGCCAAAAAGCCGGACATCATGCCGGTACTATCAGTGCTGGCAGCCTTCCTGTCGGGATCCCTTGCCATACGAGTCTTTGGCCCCCCTGCGGCCCACCCGAATCACCCGGTAAACATTAACAGTAATGTGTCTCGGGCTTGAATCCGGGCTTGCCCGGGGCGCGGACGGCGTTTCCATGGGAGGCCAAAACCCTCTATGAGGGCGGCGGAAGGTTTCGGCAACAAGGATTTGGATGGCCCCTCGATCCAGCCTCACGATTGTGCTCGCCGCCGGTGAGGGCACGCGCATGCGCTCCTCGATACCCAAGGTGCTACATCCCGTGGCTGGCCAGTCGCTGCTGGCCCATGTGCTCGGGGCAGCCCCAAACGGGGCTGGGGCTGCGCTTGCCGTTGTCGTCGGGCCCGGCCAGGAGGCCGTCGAGCAAGAGGCCAAACGCTTGCGCCCCGAGGCAGCTACCTTCGTTCAGCGCGAGCGTCTGGGCACCGCGCACGCGGTACTCGCGGCGCGCGACGCTATCAGGCGGGGCGCAAGCGACCTGCTTGTGGTGTTCGGCGATACCCCCCTGATCTCGGCCGCGACTTTGAAACGCCTGCGCGAGCCGTTGAACAAAGGGGCAGATCTTGCCGTACTCGCCTTTCGTGCCGCCGATCCCTCCGGTTACGGCCGGCTTTTGGTGCAGGGAAACCGGTTGATTTCGATCCGCGAGCAGGCCGAGGCCACCGCCGAGGAACGCGCGATCAACCTGTGCAACGCTGGCGCGATGGCGTTCGATGGTCGGACGGCGATGGCGGTCATCGAAAAAATCCGGAATGCCAACAGCAAAGGCGAGTATTATCTGAGCGATGCAGTTGCCATCGTCAGGGACCTCGGATTGGAGGCGATTGTGGTCGAAGCGAACGAGGATGAAGTGCGCGGCATCAACAACAAGGCCCAACTGGCTGAAGCCGAGCAGGTGATGCAGGCGCGGTTGCGCAAGGCGGCGCTGGACGCTGGCGTCACGATGATCGCACCCGATACCGTTTACCTCGCTGCCGATACGAAGTTTGGCGATGACGTCACGATCGAACCATATGTTGTGATAGGTCCTGGCGTCTCGATCTCGGACGGCACGGTGATCCATTCCTTTTCCCATATCGTGCAGTCATCGATCGGCAAGAATGCTTCTGTCGGTCCGTTTGCGCGCATGAGACCGGGAACGACGCTCGGCGATGGCGCGAAAATCGGTAACTTCGTCGAGACCAAGGCCGCGATTTTGGAGGCGGGCGCCAAGGTCAATCATCTCAGCTATGTCGGCGATGCCCACGTTGGAGCCAAAGCCAACATCGGCGCGGGCACCATCACCTGCAATTATGACGGGTTCGGCAAGCACAAGACCGAGATCGGTGCGGGCGCCTTTATCGGCACCAATTCTTCGCTGGTCGCGCCGGTGAAAATCGGCAATGGCGCCTATATCGGTTCGGGATCGGTGATCAGCCGCGATGTGCCCGACGATGCGTCGGCCCTGGAGCGCAACGAGCAGACAATTCGGGAGGGCGGCGCCAGGCGAATTCGCGAGCGGAAGACGCGCGGCAACAAACCTAAGGACGCTTGATCGTTGACTTTCAATCTAACGCTGTCTCAATCGGCAACAATTATTGAGTATAAAGCGATCTTGTTTTCGTTATGAGGGTCCATCGCGTTTTTCGTTGATTGGAGATATTGATCCGCATGTGCGGCATTGTCGGCATTCTCGGGCGCGGTCCGGTCGCGGAGCAACTGGTCGATTCGCTCAAACGCCTTGAATATCGCGGCTACGATTCCGCAGGCATCGCGACGTTGGAAGGCGACCATATCGAGCGCCGCCGCGCCGAAGGCAAACTCAAGAATCTTGAAACGCGATTGGGGGCCGAGCCGCTGGCCGGACATACCGGCATCGGCCACACACGGTGGGCCACCCACGGCAAGCCGACCGAAAACAACGCGCATCCGCACACCACCGATCGCGTCGCGGTTGTCCATAACGGCATCATCGAGAACTTCGGCGAACTGCGTGCTGGGCTAAAGAAAGGCGGCGCGGTCTTTCAGACCGAAACCGATACCGAAATCGTGGTGCACCTTGTCGACAGCTACGCTCGCCATCGGCTATGGCAATGGCGAGATGTACCTGGGCTCGGACGCCGTTGCGCTCGCTCCGTTTACCGACACCATCAGTTATCTCGAGGACGGCGACTGGGTGGTTTTGACCCGTGAAACCGCGGTCATTTACGACAAGAACAACGCCATCGTTCATCGCGATGTCATCAAGCACACTGCGACAGCGTCATTGGTCGACAAGGCGAACTATCGCCACTTC